>NZ_QHLO01000019.1:0-14224 GCF_003185945.1 Auritidibacter sp. NML120636 | reverse complement strand
CAATGGCAGGCTCGAACACCTACGGGGCTCAGCACTCGGCTTCCGCAACCTCACGCACTACATCGCGAGATGTCTGCTCGAGTCCGGCGGCTTCAGACCGGTTCTACACTCTCAATTACGATGAGCCGCATTGGCGCGTGGATCTCTTTTGTCGTCGGAAAAAAGCACGACACCGAAGACGATTGGCTAGTTGTACTTCCCCGCGAGGTTGTGAACGCGTTCAGCTGGGGTGAGACCTCCGATGCCGGTGTGGGGTCGGTGATGATTGTAGTGATGGAGTCAGGCCTGGTAGGGATCAGCGTGTTCGTTCTCGCTGGTGTAGGGCCCGGGGGTAAGCCGATTCCGATGCCAGAGTCTTGTTGAATCTTTCCACCGTGCCATTGGTGTGGGGTCGGTATGGCTTGGTCCGCTTGTGCTTGACACCCTCACCGAGTGCCTTGGCAATAGCGGCTGAGCGGTAGCAGGCACCGTTATCAGTTATGACCGCTTTGACAGTGTTTCCCAGATCGTTGAAGAATGCGTTAGCTCGCTTCCAAAAGCCGGCTGCGGTTTCTTTCTTCTGATCATCTAAGATCTCTGAATACGCGGCCCGGCAGTTGTCATCAACCGCGTGGTGACGATACCGGTATCCGTGAACTGGCACGGTTTTACGTGCCTGTATCTTGTTCCGTTGGGCCGCATGGTGACCCTCGCTTCCCCGGCCGTGGACTCGCCAGCCACCACTGTCTGGGATCCGGCCCTGTTTCTTAATATCGATGTGAACCAGCTCCCCTGGAGCGGCGGCTTCGTAGCGTTTGGGTTTGGGCTTGCGGACGGGAGGCCCGGTGGCCTGGTCGATATCGCAGAGCCTGGGCATGTTGTAGCGCTCCAGGACACGCCCCACAGTCGAGCGTGGGATACGCAGGTGGTAGCTGACCCGGTGTGGCCCCCACTTGCGGTTAAACCGCAGGTTAATGATTCCTTGTTCGGTCTTGGCAGGACGTTAGTTGGGAGAGGTGTGGGGCTGGGAACTACGGTCTGTCATGGGCAGTGCGGCCCGGTAACGGTCTGCCCATCGTTTGGCGGTAGCCGGTGAGCATGGGAAGCGTTCTGCGGCTTGGCGTATCGGTCATCCATCATCAACAATGAGCCCGGCGATGCGTTGAGGCCCCACCGGGCTGAAAGATGCGTTAACGTGAGTCATGAAGACCTCCGGGTTAGGTAGGAGTTGTGGTAACCCCATACTGCCCGGAGGTCTTCCCTAAATCACACCCGGTCAAGTCCTGAGTAGTGGTGTATGAGTCGTGTTCGGGGTGTGGTCTCGTTTCAGGGTGTGTTCAGGCGGGGATGGCTTCGAGGGTGGGCTCTGTGGTGCTCACCTTTTGACTGCTGGTGGGCTCGAGGGCCTGGGCTGTTTCGATGGATTCCAGCGAGAGGTATCGGCGGGCTTCTGCCCATTCATCGTGCTGCTCAGCCAGCACCGCTCCGAGCAGCCGGGTGATGGAGTCGCGGTCGGGGAAGATCCCCACGACATCGGTGCGGCGGCGGATCTCGCGGTTGAGTCTCTCGTTGGGGTTGTTGGACCAGACTTTGCGCCAGATCTGGTTGGGGAAGGCGGTGAAGGCCAGGATGTCTTCCCGGGCGGCGGCGAGGTGGTCAGCGACCTTGGGCAGCTTGGCATCGAGGTCCTCAACGACTCGGTCGAACTGGACATGGACGGCCTCAGGGCCGGGCTGGTCATAGATGCTGTGCAGCAACGCCCGCACTGCTGGCCACTGCTGCTTGGGAGTGATGCTCATCAGGATCGCCGCGTAGTGGGTCCTGCACCGCTGCCAGGCTGCCCCAGGCAGGGTCGCGGCCACCGCGGCCTTCAGCCCGGGGTGGGCATCAGAGGTGACCAGCTTGACCCCGGACAGGCCCCTTGCGACCAGGTCGCGGAAGAAGGAGAGCCATCCGGCTCCGTCCTCAGCAGAGGTGACCTGGACCCCGAGGATCTCACGGTATCCGTCGCTGTTGACTCCGGTAGCGATCAGCGCGTGGACGTTGATCACTCGCCCATGCTCACCGACCTTGATCACCATCGCGTCTGCGGCGACCAGGGTGTAGGGCCCGGCATCCAACGGCCGGGTGCCGAAGGCCTCGACCTGCTCATCGAGCTCGGCGGCCATGTCACTGACCTGGGACTTCGACAGGCTGGTGATCCCCAAAGAGCCGACCAGCTTGTCCATCCGGCGGGTGCTGACACCGAGGAGGTAGCAGGTGGCCACCACCGAGGTCAGAGCCCGCTCCGCGCGTTTTGTGCGCTCCAGCAGCCAGTCGGGGAAGTAGGATCCTTCCCGCAGCTTCGGCACCGCGACATCGCTGGTCCCAGCCCGGGTATCGAGCTCTCGGTGCCGGTAACCGTTGCGCCGGTTGCTCCGGGATGCATCACCGGCACCGTACTCGGCCCCACAGACCGCGTCAGCCTCGGCCGAGAGCAGGGTGTTGATGAAGATCTGCAGCAGTTCCCGAATCAGGTCCGGAAAGGCCTGCAGGACCTCTTTCTCCAGAAGGACCTTCAGGTCGATACTGGAAGGGGTGACGGTCATCGTCGTGGCTCCTTTCGAGAGTGCTGTGAGAGGTTCACTCGAAAGAACACGCGGTGGCCGTCACTGTCATTCCAACAGCCGGCTCACCGAGGCTCGTACACCACTATCCCGGACGCTACTGCCGAGTACGCCCCAGCCCCAGAGAGCCTCGCGAACAGGGTCAGCAGCCTAGGTGGAACCTGTCACACACAACTCAAAGAACAGCAGTTCACCGTCACTGTGACTCTGCCGATCACATCCGCAGGCGAACAGGCGACCCTCAGATGAGGGATGCTCTACACATGAGCACCGGCTTCTCATGGGGGCATGAAGACTCTAGTTACCACGCTCTTCCTGCTGTCCACACTTGTACCGACTCCCGAAGCCCAAACGCCGCTACGAGCCCAAGAGCTCCCCCGGACAATCAACCGCACTTGTAACATCGGTCGAAGCAACCGCAGAAGCTTACGCGAAGCCGACCCAATGTAAGTTATGGCGTCTCATCAATAAGCCCAAGTATCGAAAGTACTGTCTGTGACTAGCCCGCGCCCCACTCCCTCAGAGCCGATCTCGGTCCTGGTGGTTGATGATGATAAGTGGACCACCAAGGCCATCAACATGGCATTGCAGAAAGACCCCGCAATCCGGATTGTCATCGCCGCATCGGATGGAGCTGAAGGAGTCGAGGCGTATCGCTCGTCCTCTCCCGATATTGTGCTGATGGACCTGAATATGTCCCCGGGTATGAACGGCGTGACCGCTATTGAGAAGATCCGTCAGTTCGACGCAGAAGCACGTATTATCGTGCTCACCACGGTCTCACCTGGGCCAGGGCTGGCTCGCGCTCTAGAGGCCGGCGCGTTAGCGGTCGCTCGGAAAACTGCGTCAGAAGCTGACTTGCGAAAAATCGTTCTGGCTGCCGCTCAGGGAGATGATCCAAGACTGCTGAAACGCCTAGCCCAAGACACTGTGATCAGTGGCGACCTGCTTCCTGATACGCCCGTAGTGGTTCCCCATTTGACTCCAGCCGAACGTGACATTCTCATACTCATCACAGACGGGCACGGCTACGAAGAAATCGCGAAACGCCAGGGCATCACCGTATGGACAGTCCGTTCCCATGTGAAGAAACTAAGAGAGAAACTCTACGCTGAGAACCTAGCTCAGCTCGTAGTCCGCGCCCTTCAATACCGTTACATTTCTCCCTGATGGCTCCGTGGCGAATCGGCGGAACCGGTGTATACACCGAAGGGTAAGAGCTCCCCGTTTGGGCTCATCGCCCCTTTTTACCGACCACCACGGGTGTGCCGGTTTCCTCGGGGTGCAGGACGGCTGCGTCGAGGCCGAAGATGTCGTGACAGTTGGCCTCGGTGAGCACTTCTACCGGGGCGCCGTCTTCTACGATATTGCCGTCTCGCATGGCGATGATGCGGTCACTGCAGCGGGCGGCGATATTGAGCTCGTGCAGGACCATGATAATGGTCTTGCCGGTCTGACGGTTCAGCTGCTGCAGCAGGTCGACCAGTTCGATCTGGTGGTTCAGGTCCAGGTAGGTGGTGGGCTCATCCAGCAACAGGATCTGCGAGTCCTGGGCCAAGACCATGGCAATCCAGACTCTCTGGCGCTGCCCTCCGGAGAGCTCTGAGACAGCAGTCTCAGCAAGGTCCGTGACCCCAGTCTGTTCGAGTGCCTGGTCGATGATGCGGCGGTCTTTTCGCGTCAGCCCGCCGAATACTCTGCGGTGGGCGTAGCGGCCGCGGGCGACCAGCTCAGCCACGGTGACGCCTTCGGGGACCACCGGGGTCTGGGGCAGCAGGGAGACAGTGCGGGCGAACTCCTTACTGCTGTAGCTGGTGATAGGTCTGCCAGTGACCTCGACTGAGCCGCCAGAGAGGCTGTTGAGGCGGGCGAAGGTGCGCAGCAGGGTTGATTTGCCGCAGCCGTTGGGTCCGATGATGGAGGTGACTTTCCCGCTGGGCAATTCCACGGAGACATCTTTGAGAACGGCCGGGCCGCCGTAGCCGACCGTGATGGCCTCGGCTTTCAGAACCGGCTCGGGCCCAGTTTCCTGGTGTGTGCCGGTGTCGGGGGTGAGGGTGGTCATGGGTGTTAGGTCTTTCTGATGGTTCGGGTCAGGATGATGCTCAGCAGGACGGGGACTCCGACGATTCCAGTGATCACACCGACCGGGACGGTTCGTGGCATGAGCATGGAGCCGACGACTTCGGCGGTGATGACCAGCAGTGCACCGACCAACGCTGAGCAGATGAGACTGTCGCGGCCGCGCAGCACCAGGCGGACCAGGGGGCCTGCCATGAAGCCGACGAACATGATCGGCCCGGTCAGAGCTGTGGCCCCGGCAACCAGTATCACGGCCAGGCACAGCAGTGCTCTGCGGGTGGCTGGCACGTTGACCCCGAGGCCGTGGGCCAGTTCGTCTCCGCTGGAGAGCATGTGCAGGTTCCGGGCCAGCAGCGACAGCAGCACCACACAGATGACCAGCAGCACTGCCATGTACTGGACCCGGTCCCAGGTGGCCATGCTCAGGGATCCACGGGTCCAGAGCACAGCATCTGAAGTTTGGCCGATGTGCATGCGCAGCATCATGTAGGTCACCAGGGAGGTGGCTACTGCTGAGACCCCGATGCCGACAAGGACGAACTTCACCGAGGAGGAGGCCTGTGCTCCGACCGAATGGGGGCTGCCTACTCCGTGACGGCTGCGTCGGCGGCCGCGGCTGAGCAGCCAGACAAGGATCGCTGAGCTGAACCCACCGGCAAGGGCTGCACCGACCTGGTGGATGCCATTCAGCGAGAACGAAGCCAGCCCGATGACCACAAACAGGGATGCTCCAGCAGAGACCCCGACGACATCGGGACTGGCCAGGGGGTTGCGCAGCAACAGTTGGAAGATTGTCCCGGACAGTGCGAAAGCTGCTCCGGCCAGCACTCCCAGCACCACTTTGGGCAGTCTGTCGCTCATCACGATGAACCGGGCCGGACCAGCACCGGGGATCTCTTCGCCCCCGAGGATGCGGAAGAAGTCCACGAACGCGATGGTGTAATCACCCAGCAGGACCCGGACAAGAGAGAGCCCCATCACCAGGACGGTCAGGCACGCAGCAAGGACAGGAACAGCGACCCGGCGCCTACGTGTGGAGGAATGTGATGTGACCGTGGGCATCAGACACCTACCTGTTTACGGCCGGTTCGCACCAGCATGATGAATACCGGGGCTCCGACGACCGCGGTGGCCACACCGATGGGCACCTCGGCTGGGGGCAGGATGACTCGGCCGATCACGTCGGTGCCCAACACCAGCATCGGACCCAGCAGACAGCAGGCTGGGATGATCCTGAGATAGCTGCCTCCAACAAACTTGCGTGCAATATGAGGAACCACCAGGCCCACGAAACCGATAGGCCCGGCAAGGGCCACCAGCGCGGAGCAGATCACAGCTACGCACAGGGTGATGACCCCGCGATGCAGGGCCACATTCATCCCCAGCGAGGTCGCGGACTCATCTCCCAGAGTCAGGTTGTCCAGGTTTCTGGCTTCAACGATCAGCACCAGCACCCCTAGTAGGGCGATTGCTCCCAGGATCAGGACCATCTCCCAGTCCCCGCGGTTCAGAGAGCCGACCTGCCAGAGCAGGAAAGAGCTGAGGGTCTCCTGGCTGAGCACGATGATCGCTGAGATCACCGAGGCAGCACCGACGGTGATGGCTGTTCCCACCAGCACCACGGTCAACGGGGAGTCCCCGGATTTCTCGGAGACCAGGTAGATCACGATCGCCACTCCGATGGCTCCGGTGAAGGCAGCGGCGACATAGGCCCAGGGCCCGGCCAGACCGAAGAGGTAGATGCCAAGGACCACTGCCATGGCCGCGCCGCTGTTGACACCCAGGATGCCCGGATCAGCCAGCGCGTTACGGGTCAGCCCCTGCATGGCAGCCCCGCACACAGCCAGGCCGAGCCCGACCAGGATCGCCACCGCAGTACGCGGCAGCCGGACCGAGACCGTGTCGGCAAGCTCGCCCTCTGTGGTGCCGCCGAGGAGAACATCGGCGACCGCACCGAATTCGAAGCCGACCACCACAGTGCGGGCCCCGACGGCAAGGCTGAGGAACACTGCCAGCGCCACTACCACCGGGGCCAGAAACCAGAAGAGCCTCCTGGTCAGAACAGGGCGGGTCACCAGCTCAGTTCGCTGCTTCAGCATTCTCTGCGGCTTCGATGAGCTCGTCGACGAATCCGCTTTCCTCCACCAGCCATTCCAAAGCCGCCGGTGAGGTGCCTATGGCGTTGGCCTGGTGGTTGTCGTACTGGATGATCATCGCGTCATTCTGCAAAGCTGGGATGTGCTGCAGCTGCGGGTCCTCAGGGATGGCTTCGGCCTGGGCCTGGTCATCAGCCCAGGTATAGAACAGATCCGACTCCAGCTCTGAAGCCCGCTCCGCAGAGAAGGAGCCGCTGAACTCCCCGGGGGCGAAGTCGATCTCATCCATCACCGGCGCCAGCTCGAAGCCCATGTGCTCGAACATGATCGGCCGGGTGTCATTGGGCGCGTAGATACCGACCTTCGAATCAGAATCAGGAGAAAGCCGGCCCGCCAGGATCGTCTTATCCTGCAGCACCTCGTTGTCCTCGGTGACCCCCGCCAGGGTTTCTGAGACGCGGTCGACAACCTCCTGGGCATCATCAGGACGTCCCAGGGCATCACCGATCTTCAAAGTCGCCTCATCCCACCCGGTGGTGTAGTTCTCCCCACCCTCGTCGAAGGCCACCACATCAGCGATCTCGCTGAGCTGGTCGTAGTCCTCCTGGCTCATGGCTCCGATGACGTTGACGATCAGATCGGGCTCCAGCTGAGCGATCTCGCTGAAGTTGATCCCGTCACCTTCATCGATCTGGGTCGGCATCTCTGCATCGAGCTCATCGAGCTGAGCATCGATCCAGTCAGTGGAGCCGTTCTCGTTGGTGCCCCAGGAAATCTCGCCCATGCCGGCGGGCACCACATCCAGAGACATCAGGATGTCACCGTTGATCCACCCGATGGCCACCACCGTCTCAGGCTCTTCCTCGATCGTGGTCTCCCCAAAGGCATGCTCAACGGTGCGGGGGAAAGCATCCTCTGCTGCCGCCACCCCCGTGTCGGAACCAGAGTCCTCATCCTCACCACCAGTTGCTCCGGTTGAGCATGCCGCCAAAGAAGCGGCCAGCACCACCGCACCACCGGCTGTTGACCACCGTCTAACCACACTGTTCATAACTTCCTCCATGAAGATCTCCGCTGGCGACCCAGGCCAGCAATAGGTAAGGGGCAGCTTGCGAAATCATTATAGGCCTGCCATAAGTCCGACACAAATGTGAAGCTCATCCATGCCATAGCCTCGTCTCGACCGCCCTCTGCGCCCAACGTGTGAGCATAGGTCATATTTACGTAACCTCTCTCATTATGGTTACCCTAAGTTCATGAGTGAGCCTCAGAGCGAGTCAGCAAAGATGCTGAACAGCACATCATCCGGTGAATACGAAGCCCTCATGAGCGAGGCAGCAGTCCGAATACGCAGCCACTTGGAGGGCCGCTCTCAACCAGCCACCAACTCTGCGGCTGGAGACCTGGAGGCGAGAGTGGCAGCGATCAATCTCGATAGCCCAGGCATAGGCCCCAGTGGAGCCCTTCGAGAGATTGATGAGCTGTTCCTGGCTGAAGCGGTCTGGTTCCACCATCCGCACTACATGGCGCACCTGAACTGCCCGGTGGAGATTACAGCGGTAGCGGCCGAGGCCATGCTCGCTGCTGTCAATACCTCGATGGACACCTACGATCAGTCTCGTATCGGGACGTTCATCGAACGCCACGTCGTCGACTGGATCGGGAAGAGGGTCGGCTTCTCCTCCTGTGATGGAGTGTTCACCTCGGGTGGGACGCAGTCGAACATGCAAGCTCTTCTCTTAGCCAGAGAAGCCGCACTCGGGGTGCTGCCGCAGGTTTCTAGGGCGGTGAGCCAGTCCCGCCAGGTGGTGTTCACCAGCGAAGAAAGCCACTTCAGCGTGGAGAAAGCCGCCATGGTGCTGGGCCTGGGAGCCGATGCAGCAGTGAAAGTACCAGTCGACCACGAGGGCAGAATGCGCCCGGAAGCGCTGGATGAGGCAATTCGCCGCTCCAAAAGCACCGGATTCCAGCCCATGGCCGTAGTCGCTACTGCCGGCACCACGGACCGAGGCATCATCGATCCATTGATCGATGTGGCTGATGTCACCGATGACCATGGTGTGTGGCTCCACGTAGATGCGGCCTATGGAGGCGGTCTGCTGGTCTCTGCGACTCGCCGAAGCATGCTTGAGGGCATCGAACGGGCCCGCAGCGTCACGGTGGACTTCCACAAGATGTTCTTCCAGCCCATCACCTGTTCGGTGCTGGTTATTCAGTACCCGCAGGACCTACGAGGCTCAGAATGGCACGCGGACTACCTCAACCCGGAGGGCGCGCAGGAGCCCAATCAAGTTGATAAATCCCTGCAGACCACCAGACCTTTTGACGCCCTGAAGCTCTATGCCACCCTGCGCAGTACCGGGGTTGACGGTTTGGGGAGATCGATCGATCAGGTGCTTGACCTGACCGAAAAGGCCCATGCTTTCATCACGGAACACCCTGACCTGCAGCTGTGTTCCAGCACCGATCTGTCCACCGTGTTGTTCCGCTGGCAGCCCCAGGGAGTCGACCCGGATACCGCTGCAGCGATGGTCAGTGGAATTCGGGACACGATGCAGCGCAACGGCAAGGCGATGATCGCTAAGACGGTCCTCGCCGGTCTCCCGTGCTTGAAGCTGACGCTTCTGAACCCGGCCACAACACTTGCTGATGTGAGGGCTGTTCTTGAAGACGTCGCCGATGTGGCCGAATCGCTGCACAGGGACCACCAGGTCAAACCTGCCCCAGAGGAGGTCGCAGTATGACCCAGCACCCCCAGCCCTACGACATCCTCGGTGTAGGCATCGGCCCCTTCAACCTGGGATTGGCCTGCTTGAGCCAGCCAGTGGACGGCCTCAGCACCCTTTTTCTCGATTCACGGCCGGAGTTTCGCTGGCATCCAGGGATGATGCTCCCAGAGGCAACTATCCAGGTGCCCTTCATGGCAGACCTGGTGACACTTGCGGATCCGACCTCAGAGTATTCGTTCCTGAACTGGCTCAAGATACGAGGGCGTCTATACCCCTTCTATATCCGAGAAGATGTTCATGCTCTGCGCAGTGAATTCGACCTCTACTACCGATGGGCAGCCGAGAATCTGCCGAACCTGCGGTGGGGCCATCACGTCGAAGAGATCACCTATGACCAACAGGCCGATTTCTTCCGCGTCCAAGCCATCACCCCGGAAGGAATACGCACCTTCGAGGCTCGGCACGTCGTCATCGGTGTAGGTACAGAACCGTGGGCCCCGCCGGTCTTCGGCGATGACCTCACCGGAATCATTCACTCATCGGACTACATGCACCACCGGGACGAACTTCTCGACGGTGACTCGCTGACAATCATCGGAAGCGGCCAATCAGCCGCGGAAATCTATCTCGACCTGCTCGAAACACAACCAGGCCACCAGTATCGACTCGAATGGATCACCCGGTCACCGCGGTTCTTCCCCATGGAGGACACCAAGCTCACCCTTGAGATGACCTCCCCGGAATACACCGACCATTTCCATGCCCTGCCCGAAGCCGTCCGGGACCAGCTCCAACGAGAACAGCGCGGACTATACAAGGGCATCAGCTCAGAACTGATCGCACGGATCTACGACGCTCTCTACCAGCACTCAGTACATGAGCAGATTGCCACCACATTGCTCACCGATACCGAACTGCTGGAAGCCACCAGCCGCTCGGCAGACAACCGACGAGAACTGGTCTTCCGCCACACTCAGACACAGACGACCTTCCGCCGCGAAGCCAGCCACGTCATCTGCGCGACAGGCTACCGGCCCAGAGAACCCCACTTCTTAAACCCCCTGGGCGATCTCATCACCAGAGACTCCAAAAACCGGCTCGCTGTCACTAGGGATTACCACGTGGACACTCTTGGAGGACGCATATTCGTCCAGAACGCCGAGGAACACACTCACGGGCTGACCGCCCCTGATCTGGGCATGGGCGCCTGGCGCAATGCGACCATCCTCGCCTGCATCACAGGCAAAGAGATCTATCCCATCGAGCGGAAAATAGCGTTCCAACATTTCGGCCCACTGGCTGACAACACCCCTCAGGAGCTTCCCCGATGACCACTCTTAGTTTTGACGCCCCGACCTGGCAACTCACCCACAGGTTTACCGCGCATCCCATCGACCCTCACAGGGATGCGCCGCTGCTGCATCAGTGGCTCACCCATCCTTCGGCCAAGTACTGGCAGATGCTCCACTACACCCAGAGCCAAGTCCAGCAATACCTCCAAGCAATCACTGACTCTCAGGACGAACAGGGATGGCTGCTTCACTCCGAGGCCGGACCGGTGGCCTATATCGAAACCTATAACCCCCAAGCCGTTCTGCTCACTGATGTCTTCGCCGCAGAAGACGATGACATCGGCATGCACCTACTGGTGGCTCCCGCCCCAGAAAACCCGGCCCTGAGGCAGCACGGACTGACCACACAGGTCATGGAAGCCACAGTCGAACTGTGCTTCAACACCGGCGCCCGGCGCATCGTGGTGGAACCAGACATCGAGAACACCAGAATCCACCGCAAGAACCAAGAAGCAGGGTTCCAATTCCTCAGAGAGATCGACCTTCCCGGCAAACGAGCAGCACTGAGCGTCTTAGAGAAAGACAAAACTGCCGCAGCCGGCGCAGGGCTCACAGATCACCTTGAACCTGCAGCTATGGCCGTTGCACAACGCCACCTGGTGACCAAAGCGCTCTCCGAATTCGCCCACGAAAAGCTCATCACCCCACATGCAGAGACCAGCACTGAGCAGCTCGACGACGAGACCGCAGAAGAGCAGTGGTTCAGCGTGAAAGCCGGAGAGAGCACCTACCGCTTCCAGGCTCAGCATCTAGCTCTGAGCCATTGGGAAATCGACCAAGCCAGTCTCCAGCGACTCCAGGGAGACGCAAAGACAGAACTCAACGCCCAAGAACTGATCATTGAACTCAACTCTGCCCTCGCCATTCCAGAACACCTGCTGGATACCTATCTGGAGGAGATCGCCTCCACCCTGGCCAGTGCAGCCTATAAGCACCACATCGGCGGCCCCACCGCAGAGCAGCTGGCCCGCGGCCGCAGAGACCTCGATACCGCTGGTGACTATCAGCAGACTGAAGCGTCGATGACCGAAGGACACCCCTGTTTTGTGGCCACCAACGGTCGCATCGGTTTCAGTCTCGATGACTTCCTTGCCTACGCCCCCGAAACCGGACAACGCTTCCGGTACCTCTGGCTGGCAGCCCGCCGAAACAAGACCGAAGTCACCCTCGGTAAAGGACTGGCCGAGAACCACCACTGGAACTCAGAACTCGGAACAGAAACACTCTCGAAATTCGAGCAGCAGCTCAACGATCAGGGCCTTGACCCCGCCGAGTACACGTTGATGCCGGTCCACCCGTGGCAGTTCCGACACCGGGTGGCCATCACCTTCGCCCCTGAGATCGCAAGACATGATCTGATCGTGCTGGGCGAAGCCGAGGACCTCTACCAGCCCCAGCAATCAATCCGCACCACGTTCAACCGCTCCAACCCACAGCGGTCCTACGTCAAGACCGCGCTGTCGATCCAGAACATGGGGTTCCTCAGAGGCCAATCTCCTGAGTTCATGCGGTTCGCCCCAGCCATCAGCGACTGGGTAGCCCAAACAGTACGCACCGACCCTGTACTCCAACAGATGAACTTCGACGTGCTCCGAGAACACGCCGCCATCGGTTTCACTGGAGACGTCTATCACCAGACACCACGACGGTCTGATCAGAAGAAGATGCTCTCCGTCCTCTGGCGGGAAAGTCCCATTCCCCGTCTGGAACAAGGAGAGCGGCTAATGACCATGGCCGCGTTGCTTCACCGCGACGCTGCTGGAACCGCCGTGACCCCCGAACTCATCAAACATTCCGGCCTCAGTGCCCAAGAATGGATCAGGCAGTATCTGACCAGCTACCTCGCGCCCCTGGTGCACTGCCTGGAGGCCCACGAGCTAGCCTTCATGCCCCACGGAGAGAACCTCATCCTCCGCATCCGGGAAGGCGTCGTCACTGGTGTTCTCATGAAAGACCTCGGAGAAGAGATCGGAATCCTCGGCGACCGCCCCCTGCCCCCGGAACTCGGAGAACTACGCCGCATCCAAGACCCCACCGAACACGCCCAAAGAATCTTCACCGACGTCTTCATCGGTTTCCTCCGCCACCTGGGTGCCCTTCTGCACGTCGACCGCGTACTCCCCGAGGACAAGTTCTGGGCACTGGTCTCAGAAACCATCGCCGCACAACAAGCACAGAGTCCTGGCCGGCGTCGAGTCATCGACTTCACACCAGAATCCTTCGACCAGTGCTGCCACAACCGCCTCCAGCTCAAGAACACCCTAGAGATGGTCAGCCTTGAAGACACCGCAGGATCCCTGATCTATGTAGGGCAGGTCAGCAACCCCATTGGAGAACAGCAAGCCTGATCCCCGGGAGCTAACCCTGTTGAGGCGCGGGTTAGCGTGGTAGGACAGTTCCATCGATGGCAGCCCACGATGCCCCGAAGCGCTACAAAGACTTGCTCACGGACGGCTCCCTCACCAACAAGCTTATTGACTGTCCCGGGGTTTCTGCCGTGGTCCCCAGCTGACTAATGCCACTATTCCCCTCCGGGCGCAGACCAAGCCTTGCGAAGAAAGCACTATCTGACCACAGCCCTACAGGATCTTAGCCCGCTTTCAGCGGCTCGCCGCCTGCCACTCCTAGGAACTCATGCCTATGAGCCGACGAAGGTGCAGCGCTCTGTCTCCCTGCTAGTTCCACCCTCGATGTATTCAGCACGTAGCTGAGTTCGCTGATTTTGCATAGGAGTCGGGCCCTGAACACCCACTACAGGGAAGACAGGACTATCCGCCGACTTTCGAGGGCTCACGGAAAGGTGCCCTCGACGGTCGCACTCTCACATCTGTGGGGTATCCGTCGAGGGCACCTACGCGAGTTGGTGGGTTATGCCTGAGGTATGAGACTTCTTGAGGGAGAGACTGCCCATAGGGAGAAGCAAGCGAATGCCAGGTCAAGTCCTGAGTAGTGGTGTATGAGTCGTGTTCGGGGTGTGGTCTCGTTTCAGGGTGTGTTCAGGCGGGGATGGCTTCGAGGGTGGGCTCTGTGGTGCTCACCTTTTGACTGCTGGTGGGCTCGAGGGCCTGGGCTGTTTCGATGGATTCCAGCGAGAGGTATCGGCGGGCTTCTGCCCATTCATCGTGCTGCTCAGCCAGCACCGCTCCGAGCAGCCGGGTGATGGAGTCGCGGTCGGGGAAGATCCCCACGACATCGGTGCGGCGGCGGATCTCGCGGTTGAGTCTCTCGTTGGGGTTGTTGGACCAGACTTTGCGGGCTCTTCACAATCGAGGGTGTAGACGGGGCTTGAATCCTCCGCTCTCGAGCAAGGACCTGGCGATGTAGTTGGTTGGGTTCCGGAAGCCCAGGGCGGATCCGCGCAGGTGTTCGAGTCGTCCGTT
>NZ_QHLO01000018.1:0-36137 GCF_003185945.1 Auritidibacter sp. NML120636 | reverse complement strand
CAACGGACGACTCGAACACCTGCGCGGATCCGCCCTGGGCTTCCGGAATCTCACCAACTACATCGCCAGGTCCTTGCTCGAGAGCGGAGGATTCAAGCCCCGTCTACACCCTCGATTGTGAAGAGCCCCTTATCTCCGCGATTAGAGAAGGACTTCAGCCCAAGCAACATCCATAGACGAGGTAGAACAGGGCATCTGCTCATTTCGAGGACAAGAGACTACTTGACAACAAACATGGGGCGGGCGCTCCCCCGTACAAGGGCGACTCTGGAGCTAACTTTCTAAAAAATCCGACTTTCTTCTGCTTTTGCCGAAGCCACCCCGATAGCAGACTGCACCAGATGATCATTAAGCTTGATGATCCAGTCCCTTGCCTCTCGTGGCTGACGGTTGTAAGCGGCCTGTAAGGCAGGAATGATAAATGTCTTGCCGATACTAATTTCTTTCTCCGTATCAGAGATATTCGCCCTCCAAAACCTTCGAGACAAGACATGCAAGGCAGTCAGCGAGTCACTGAGGTAACGATTATTGGTAGCTTCACGGACAAGAGTATGAGCTCTTCTCAGCACGTCTGAATACTTCTTGATCGTATCCACAACTTGAAAATCCTCGACAAGCATCCTCAAGTCCTTGCGTTGAGTCTCTGTGGCTCGGGTCGCTACGAGGCCAATAGCTAAGGCCTCCAGGGGGCGCCTTACTTCCAACCTTGCAAGCTGGTCGTCCACGGATATGGGGGGAACTTCTATACCCCGGCCACCGCGCGCTCGAAGTAAACGCTCCCGGTCTAGTCGTTGGATCGCTTCACGCAGGGGCGTGCGACCTACTCCGGCGAGTTGTCCTAAATCCGCTTCCGTCACGATACTACCGGGAACGACGGTCCCATCTTCAATCATGTCAGCCAGCTTCAAGTACGCTTCGTCTGCTTTGCCCACTGCCCACCTCTTCTACGACAAATGCGTCATATCACACTACACCGTTCTTGTGATTCATAGCACATAGTGTATATTCTTGATATCCACACGATACACAAAGGACCGATTACGTCAGGAGGCGTCAGCACTTTGAAGTACTCACCGTTGCAAGAACCAAATCCGTTGCCTTACTCTCCCTTCAAAAGCTCAACGGTGCCTCGCCCTATTGGTTGGCTTTCAAGCGTTAGTTCTGATGGCCGAGAAAATTTAGCTCCGTATAGTCAGTGGCAAAACCTCACATTTGATCCACCCAGAGTGATGTTTTCAGCGAACCAATACCCGGATGGTCGACGCAAAGACACGGTTCTAAATGCCGAGCAAACCGGCTGGTTCGTGTGGAACATGGCAACCTATGATTTGCGCGAGGCAGTCAATGTGAGCGCAATGGCTTTGGAACCGCACGAAAACGAATTTGATTATCTTACCGACCATGGCGTGAGCAAGATGTATGCCGATAATTATCCCGTACCAATGATCGCGGAATCGCCAGTCAAATTCGAGTGCCGTTATCACTCCACTCATCGAGTCCCAGGAAATTCACCGGTTGGAACGATTGATGTCGTCTTTGCAACCGTAGAGAAGATCCACATCGTTGATGAATTCATCACCGACGAGGGCCGTCTGGATATCGAGAGAATCGCCCCGATTGCTCGACTTGGTTACTTTGATTACACAGTGGTCCGCGAAACTTTCGAGATGCGTGTGCCCGGCTCTGACAGTGAGGCCCAAGCCGGACTAGAAGGGCGTGCATAATGTCTGCGCAATTAGTTAATGCGGATGGCGAAGATCGTACGACGCAACAGTCCCACACACGTCGTGTACGGGACCTAGTCGCGGTCAACTTTGGAAACGCTCTGGAGTGGTACGACTGGAATATCTATACGGTATTCGCCCCGGTGTTCTCGGTGCAGATTTTTCGTACAGAGAACCCTACCTCAGCACTCTTGGCAACCCTAGCGGTTTTCGCAGTGGGGTTTATCGCAAGGCCGATCGGCGGAATACTCTTTGGAGCCTACGCCGATAAAGTTGGTCGCAAGAAGAGTCTTTTCGTCGCGATGCTGATTACAGCATGCGGAAGCCTCGCCATCGCGGTGACCCCAACTTTTGAAGCCGTTGGCATCGTTGCGTCGATCGTGCTCCTTGTAGCCCGGCTTGCTCAAGGTTTGGCACACGGCGGAGAAATGGGAACCGCAGCGACCTACTTGATCGAACGAGCGCCGTCTCATCGCAGAGCTCTTTTCGGTTCAACGTCTTGGGTCAGTGTCGTGGTCGGAACTATGATCGCGACGTTAGTTGGCCTTGCTATAAACGGTTTGCTAAGTGAAACACAAGTTCACGACTGGGGGTGGCGCATTGCTTTCGGGCTCGGCGGGATTTTGGGTCTCTATGCGCTATATCTGCGTCGCATGATTACTGAAACAGAATCATACAAACAGGTCGCCCAATCCAACAATGAATCGCTTCCTACAAGATCGGAAGCGGGAAAGTTAGCAACAGCGGCTACCGGAAACGATGTGGAAAGTCCAGATAGCATTTTCAACTATTGGAAAGGCCTGCTGGTAATTTTCGGCGTCTCTGCAGGTGGATCTTTGATGTTTTATACCTGGCTGATCTACTTCCCCAATCACGCGCAGATGGCGTATAACATGTCACCGACTCAGACTCTAAGCGCATCTTTGATGGCACAGTTAATTTTCCTCTTCGCGATCCTTTTGGCAGGGCTACTTGGAGACAGAATTGGAAGAAAGCCGATGGTGATAACCTTTGGCGCTCTGTTCATCGTTTTGCCTTTCCCTGTCGAAATGATGCTTGACGGAAGCTTTGCCACGTTTATGATTACTCAGGTCATTGTCCTTTTGGCTATCGCCACGCTCTTTGGTGTTAATGCAGCTGTTTGGGCAGAGGCTTTACCAACCCACGTCCGCGCCAAGGGAGTAGCGAGCATCCTCTCGTTAGCAACGGCTATCTTCGGTGGAACCGCTCCATATCTAATTACCTGGTTCTCCGATAACGGTCAATACAATCTCTATCTTGTATACCTTATGGTCATAGCGACGCTCACTCTCCTGACTGGAATACTTATGCGGGAGGGTAAGAAACAGTCGCTCAGTGGGTGATTCCTCAACATCCCAATTAGAGAATTCCTTCAACCGATTCTTAAACGAGGTCAGTCCAGCCCCCTCTGTGTGGCTGGACTAACCCTGTTGCCGTCTGAGAGTTTTTGGGGCGCGAAGGCCCGGAAGGCTCTATCCGAACATTACTGCTTTTCGATCACGGCACGGTGAATCATCCGGGCCGCAGTTCTCGCGGTGCGCCCACCAATATCGTGCTTTGGGCTCAACTCGGCGACATCGAAATGTAGTAGTTTCCCACTGCGGGCCACCAGACCGATCACGTACTCAATCACATGGGGCGAGACACCAACAGCTGCCGGAGCGCTGACGCCCGGAGCAACATCGGCCGAAAGCACATCCAAGTCCAGGGTCAGGTAGACCGCATCCAGATCTGCCAGGAACGACTCCACAAACTCTGTCACAGCGCTCTTGTGATCGATGGTGGCCTCCCGGTCAAGGAGGACGGCCACATTCTCAGATTTCGCGCGGTCGAACAGAATTTTGGTGTTGGCTTGCTCAGCAATGCCCAGGGCGGCGTAGTGCAGGTCACGGCCGGCAAGATGCTCATGCTCAGCGATTTGAAAGAATCCGGTTCCGGAGGTCGCAAAGCCGGCGTCCCGGTTGTCAAAGTGAGCATCCAGATTCACGATGCCTAATTTTGCCGAGCCTGACAGCGAACGGTCTGAGGCGTCACCAGCACGCAGGAAGTGGGAAACACCCAGAAAACTGGCCCAGGTAATTTCATGGCCCCCGCCTAATCCGACGGTGAAGTGGCCTTGGTCCAGCAGGGTGCTCAGATTGTCACCGAATTCTTTCTGACCTTCTTCGAGCTCAGCCCCGGTGTCAATGTCTCCGGCATCGTAGATGCTGATCGGTTCCGGCAACGCGAATCCGCCTAATGCCTGGCGCAAGGACTGAGGTCCTTCCACTGCTCCAGGACGACCCATATTGCGTTTCACGCCTTCATCGGAGCGGAACCCTAGCAGTGCGGTTCCTGATTCGGCTGTAGCCGAAAAGGGACGGACGGCTTGGTGCCACCGCAGGTGCTCTGGCCCGTCCCCGTCGACACGGCCACTCCAGTTCTCTTTGTTCATGGTGTCAATAAGAGCCATACAATCTACCCCTGTTCTCAAATCACGAAGCTCACGGACGGTTTACACTGCACGAACGCCGCGACGCCAGACCGAATGCGTCATGGGCATTCCAGGGCGGTAGGCCAAGTGGATGGCAGCGGGGGCGTTCAGCAGGTGAAGATCGGCTCGTTTTCCGACTTCCAGGGAGCCGACTTCATCGTCAGCCCCCACGGCGATGGCGCCACCCAGTGTGGCAGCCCGGATAGCTTCGTGCAAGCTCAACCCCATCTGGAGCACAGCGGTACCCACGCAGAAGTTCATCGACGAGGTATAGCTGGTGCCCGGGTTGCAGTTGGAGGCCAACGCAATCACGGCACCCGCATCAAGCAGGCGACGGCCCGGAGCCAGCTGTTCGCGGGTGGACAGGTCGCAGGCCGGCAAGCAGGTTGCCACAGTGCCACGTTGTCCGGTGCCATTGTCCCGATCACCATCGCTCCAGGATCCTGCCAGGGCCTCGACGTCCGAATCGCTCAAGTAGTTCACGTGGTCCACACTGGTGGCTCCCATCTCCACGGCGAGTCTCACACCGGGGCCTTCTCCCAACTGGTTGCCGTGTACCCGTAAACCCAGACCAGCATCTTTGGCGTGTTGCAATACGCTCCGGGATTGGTCTTCGTTGAAGGCGCCCCGTTCACAGAATACGTCGGCCCAATCCACGTATGGCGTCACACCTTCCAGCATCGGGCCGTTGACATCGGCCAGGTACTCATCGGCGTCCACGCCCGCCGGGACCAGGTGGGCACCGAGGAAGGTGACGGTATCGAGCTCCCCGTCTTCTTTCAGCTGGTGTGCTAACTTGGCGTGCCGAATTTCTTCGGCAACCTGCAACCCGTACCCGGTCTTGGTCTCCAGATAGGTGGTGCCACCGTCAACGGCCTGACGAATCCGATCACGCACCAGCCCGCTCAGTCGCTCATCGCTGGCAGCCCGAGTCGCTTCGGTGGTGACGTTAATGCCACCAGCCGAGTAGGATTCTCCTGCCATTCGAGCCTCAAATTCGGCGCTACGGTCGCCATCGAAAATAATATGAGTGTGGGAATCAACCCAGCCGGGAAGAGCGGCTTTGCCTTCGGCGTCAACACTGACGTCAGCGGCGGGCACATCCTTGGAGGGGCCTACCCAGGCGATCTTTCCGTCTTCGAAAACAATCCCGGCATCCTTGATGACGCGTGACTCTGCATCCTGAGTATGTAATTCGGAGATATTGAAGATTGCGGTCGACTCGTTATTCTTCGAGCTCATCGAAACACTCATTCCTCTCAACGATAAAAATAATACGGGGCCTTTGCAGATCTGCCGGATGTTTTTGACTGTCGGTGAGGGTGTAGTGCCCATGGCCACGGCCGATGGCTCGCCCGCGTTGTAACCGATCAAACCGGAGCGCGTCCGTGTCGTCCTGAAGGACCGACACAGACGCGCCCAGGCAGCTCACATGGCCATCACTCAACGGCGATTAGTCGCGGATCTTCGGCTCCATCGGAACCTTGACACCACGTTCCTGAGCAACCTCGGCTGCGCGACTGTAACCGGCGTCCACGTGACGGATGACACCCATTGCCGGGTCGTTGGTCAGCAGTGCTTCCAGCTTGGCCCGACCCAGCTCGGTACCGTCAGCCAAACCGACCTGGCCGGCGTGGATAGAGCGGCCCATGCCCACACCACCCCCGTGGTGCAGCGAGACCCAGGTGGCACCCGAGCTGGTAGCGGTCAGCGCGTTCAACAGAGGCCAGTCGGCAATGGCGTCGGAGCCATCGAGCATGGACTCGGTTTCGCGGTACGGAGAGGCCACCGAACCGGAGTCCAGGTGGTCACGGCCAATAGCGATCGGAGCCTTGACCTTGCCGGAGGCCACCAGCTCGTTGAACAGCAGGCCGGCCTTGTGCCGCTCACCGTAGCCTAACCAGCAAATACGTGCCGGTAGCCCCTCAAATTCGACGTATTCTTCAGCAGCATCCAACCAGGTGTGCAGGTGCTCGTTGTCCGGGAACAGCTCCTTCAAGGCCTGGTCGGTGACCTTAATGTCTTCCGGATCGCCGGAGAGAGCAACCCAGCGGAACGGGCCAAGACCCTCGCAGAACAGCGGACGGATATAGGCCGGGACGAAGCCGGGGAATTCGAAGGCACGCTCGTAGCTGGCCTTGCGGGCCTCGTCACGAATGGAGTTGCCGTAGTCGAAGACCTCAGCGCCTTCGTCTTGGAACTCCACCATGGCCTGCACGTGCGTGGCCATGGACTCGCGGGACTTCTTGGTGAAGCCCTCCGGATCAGCCTGTGCTTCCCGATCCCAATCATCAATCGTGTACTCGACAGGCAGGTAGGACAGCGGGTCGTGTGCCGAGGTCTGATCGGTCACAATGTCGATACTGATTTCACCAGCACGGTGACGACGCAATAGCTCGGGGAACACTTCAGCGGCGTTGCCCACGTATCCCACAGACAGGGCTTTCTTCTGCTCCTTGGCTTCCAGGACCTTTTTCAGCGCGGTTTCCAGATCGGTTTCGACCTCGTCGAGGTAGCGCTTGCCCTGACGGCGACGTAGCCGTTCCTCGGAAACGTCCACGATCAGCACGGCACCGCCATTAAGGGTCACGGCTAGTGGCTGTGCTCCACCCATACCACCGCAACCGGCGGTCAGGGTCAGGGTTCCGGCCAAGCTGCCCTCGAAACGGTTCTTCGCGATCGCACCGAAGGTTTCGTAGGTACCCTGCAGAATCCCCTGGGTCGCGATGTAGATCCACGATCCAGCGGTCATCTGTCCGTACATCATCAGCTCAGCGTCATCGAGCTTGCGGAATTCTTCCCAGTTGGCCCAGTCGCCGACCAGGTTCGAGTTGGCAATCAGCACGCGCGGTGCCCACTCGTTGGTCTTGAGCACCCCAACGGGCTTACCGGACTGCACCAGCAGCGTCTCGTTGTTTTCGAGTTCTTTGAGGCTTTCGATGATGGCATCGTAGGCTTCCCAGCTACGAGCTGCCCGGCCGGTTCCGCCGTAGACGACCAGGTCTTCAGGACGTTCAGCCACCTCGGGGTCGAGGTTGTTCATCAGCATGCGCATCGGAGCTTCAGTCTGCCAGGACTTCGCGGAGATCTCGGTGCCTCGAGGCGCATGAATTTCGCGGGACGGGTCATGACGGGTAAAAGACATCGTATTTTTCCTTTCTCGGGTAGCACACTGGTAGTCACCCGGAGGACTACATCAGCCGTTTTTCTAATATGTTCGCGTAACGGCGCAGAGCCGTCACAAGCTTGTCGTGTTGTTCTGGTGTGGTCTTGGCCGGGATATAGGTCAGCGTCATCGCAGCAACAGGCCAGGCATTGCGGTCACAGATCGCCACTGATACTGAGGAAAAACCTTCGGTGACTTCTGAATGCTCGCTGGCGTAGCCTCTCTGACGGATCTCGCCTAACTCCTCCTGCAATTTCTGTAGCGTCGTGATTCTCAGCAGGTCAATATTGCGGACGGGAAACTCCAGCGATTCGTCATCGAGCTTATGTTCTCCCTCCGACTGGCCGTGCTCCCCCGTGGCAAACGCGCTCTTGAGTGAATACATGGCGGCCACTTGATCTTCGGGTAGCTGTGCCAGCATGGCCCGTCCCGAGGCGGTCGCGTGAGCTAACAGGCGCACGCCGACGTGGTTGACCAGCACCGGCCGGCCCTCGGCACGTTCATTCAACAAGTAGACAACGTTACGCCCGTAGAGCGTCGACAGATGTCCGTTGGCCCGTGTCTCGTCAACCAGCTTGGCCAGCAGTGGCGAGGCCAGACGTGAAACCGGCTCGTAACGCACATAGGAGTGAGACAATTCGACCGCGGAAGGCCCCAGACCGTATTTCTTCTCTTCTGGGTAGTGGATGACAAACCCCTGCGCTATGGCCGTGTTCAACAGGTGATAGACGGTCGAACGCGGAATGTGCAATTGATCCGAGACCAGTTGTGCACTCACGGGACCACGTTGTCTAGACAGCATCAGCAAGATCTCCAGAACGTGCTGAGCTGCCGGCACGCGAGATGACGAGTACTGCTCCGGCTTCCGTTGCGAAAGGACACTGCCTGTTTTCACTATTGCAACATCACCACCACGTGGCACAAGGGGCCAGCGATCAGAATGGTCAGCACGACGCGTTCAAACCACACCACGAGCATTTGCCAGAGGCTGATTGGAATCGAAGTCGACATCACGGTCGGAATCAGTGCGGAGAGGAACACGATCACCGAAACTGAGACGACGGCAATCAGCAGTCGTAACGCAAGATCTTCATCGCCACTCAGGAAGGTCGCAGGCAAAAAGATTTCAGCGACACTGAGGAACGATGCTTTGGCGGCCAGAAGCGGTTCGCTCATGCCCACGATCCACGTAAACGGCAAGAGCAGGTATCCTAGCCAGTCGAAGATCGGTGTGAAGTGCACCAGGATCAAAGCCACCGTTCCCACACCCATGATGGATGGGACGATGTTCGTGGCCATACGAAGCCCGGTCAGGAAGTTGGTGCCGAGGTTCACAAAGATATTGGGTGCAGCATCAGCGATCGCCAGCGCTTCAGACCAGGCCACTTTGGTCTTATTCTTCTTGACAATGCTTTCGGTTTCCAATTCCACGTTGGGATACGCTGTATTCGGAATGGTGCCCAGCGGAGGAATGCGGACGACAATGGCGGTCACCAGGAAGGTTACGATCAGCGACAAGAAGAAGTACCACAGCCACATGTCCATCAGGTCCAGGGTGCGTGCAATCACGACCATGAAAGTCACCGACACGGTGGAAAAGCCCACCGCGATAATGGCTGCTTCCCGGCCGGTGTAGCGTCCTTTCTTGTACATCCGATCGGTGATCAGCATCGAGACCGAGTAGCTGGCCACGAACGATGCGACCGCATCCACGGCGGAGCGACCAGGCGTGCGCCACACTGGGCGCATGATCGGCTGGGCATAAACACCGATGAATTCCATCAGCCCGTAATTGGTCAGTAGCACCAAGAAGATCGCGCCAATCGGCACCAGGATTCCGACCTGTGATGCCACCGGGTTAAAAATCGACGGTGCAATGTCCTCACCGATGATCCAGTTCGGTCCGAAGTCAAAGACCACCATGGCTGAAAAAAGAGCGCCCAAGACGGCAAACACGGCGAAGACCGCATCCACGACGTTCGTCATCCACTTGCCCTGAATCACGGTGAGCACCGCTCCGGCCACAGCGAGTGCCAGAATGATGTATGGCACCGCCTGACCGAGCCAGTCGGTGAACCACGAGACGATGTGTTCAATAAGGATCGAACTCTCTCCGTTGATAGTCAAGGGAACGAAGAAAATGAAAATACCCAACGCGCTGTAAAAAATGACGCGGAAAGCGTTACCCGCCGTGTGGGTATGTTGTGTTTCTGACGTTTCACTGTGCACAGTCATGTCAGCTCCTGTCTGGGCCGGATCGATGGTCCAACCGCTTTCTCGTCTCCGATCTTCCGAGACGTGGTGATCAGTAGTTTTCCAAAATTCTTGTTATATCCCCCCGCGCCGAGGAGGACGTCGCGGAGCAGCTAACAGTTGGATTCCATCGTCTTCAGGTGCCACGACTTGACGTTTCCAGGCGGATTCACCGGCGACAATACCGCCTCCGGTTGGACTACCCTCGTGAGTACGCCACACCCAGTTGAGGTCCTAGCCGGGTCATCTTCAGTATATTCTCCGAAAATCGTGCCCAGCGGCTTACGCATTTCTCGGCAATGGTCCTGCCGCGTCTTGTAGCAAGCGACGTGATAGCTACTCACGCGGTCTGCTAGCCACAGCAGTTTTCTCTGTTGCCCAACAAACCAACCACTGGAGACAGAAATCACGGTCTCAATCTCCACAGTGTGGGAAACGCGTACCAAAACCGTCGTGGCATGTGTGTTTCACATCGAGGTAATCTCCTTCATGCTTTCGCGCGAGTCGAGAGGGCCTCAGCCCACCTCACCTTCTGGTCGTCCCTCCATCACCGTTCGACGAGGTGCATACGACAGTGGTGAATCGGGTACACACACCAGTACAGCACCTCTTGGAGATCAGTAATAAGCTCAGCCCCAGATAACCGTCTGAGATACCAGACACTCGAGTGATCCAGCTAACTCACGCCGACACGAAGCTATCGCCGCCTCTTCCTGCGCGTACACCCCCTATCGTTCATTTGTCCGAAGAGAGTATGCGCTTTCGATCAATTTGTTCTATAATGTTCTATATGCGATGGGAAGCGCAGACCCTCCAGGTCGACCACGAGCAGCTGGATATTGCCGACGGAGATACCCCGTCAGGTGGTGTCCAACACCCGATGGTCGACCTGGAGTTATCCTCCCCAACCCCCGAGTTTGCTCATACCGAATTCCACGAGGTCATCACCAAGTCAGCGCTCAACAAGGTGCCCGAAGCATCCAACATGCCGTTCCGTTGGTCGATCAATCCGTATCGTGGTTGCACTCACGCTTGCGTTTACTGCTACGCTCGGGGCACACACGAGTATCTCGATTTCAACTACGGCGAAGACTTCGACCGACAGATCGTGGTCAAGGTCAATATTGTCGACGCGCTACGTCAAGAACTCAAAAGGGGCAAGTGGGATGGACAGACCGTTGCCCTCGGCACCAATACTGACCCTTACCAGCGCGCAGAGGGCCGATATCAACTCATGCCGGGGCTACTGGCTGAACTTGGCAAAGCCGGCGCTCCGGTTTCCCTCCTGACCAAAGGCACTCTACTCTCCCGAGACATTCCACTCTTGCGATCCTTAGCCCCAGAGATCCCCCTAGATATTGGGGTCTCCCTGGCAATGATTGATCCACAGTTGACCGAGATTTTTGAGCCCGGAACGCCATCTCCGAGCGCACGATTGAAACTGATTGAGAAGCTCTCATCAGCAGGAGCCAATGTCTCAATCATGGCCATGCCGATCATCCCGTGGCTGACCGACTCAATCAACGCCATGGAGCAGCTCTTTAGCTCAGTGGCCTCCGCCGGTGCCACCAGCATCCAAACCACTCCCCTCTTCCTGCGACCAGGCTCTCGCGAGTGGTTCATGTCGTTTATCCAGTCACAGTACCCGCATCTGCTGGCCGGTTTTCAATCCATGTACAGTGGCCGGATTTATGCTCCGGCACGTTATGCCAACAAATTACGAGCCAAGACACGACAACTGGCCCACCAGCACGGGCTCGGTATCGGCGCAGTGCACGAATCGGAAAAGGACCCGGACGTGCACTTTCGCACGCATTTACCAATCCGCCCGGTCAACTCGAGGCCCACAACCACACAGACTCCCGGCACGAATCAACAGGCGCTGTTTTAGAAACGTCGGGGCCGTAGCCAGCGCTCTATCACGATCGAAACAGCACTCATCGGCTGAGCTGCTCGAGGAGCGCGTCGACGATAGGACGGTCCGCGGGAATCCATTCGAACGCGTGCAACGCAGTAGAGTCGAGTTGTTCCCAGACCAATTGATCATGTTCGACCAGCGCCGTGGCCTTACCGGAAATAATCACTGCGGTATAGACCTGCATCCGCATCCCGTTGCCCAACAGCCACCCCTGCGGCTCTGGAGATTCGATGCGATCCAATATTTCAGCCTCAACATCGAGTTCTTCCTGAAGCTCACGGCGTAGTGCCTGTTCGAGATCCTCACCGGCCTCAACCTTGCCACCAGGGAACTCCCAATAGCCGGCCAAGGACTTTGGTGCTTTGCGACGTGCCAGCATCATCTGTCCAGGTTCATGCTTGTCATCGAGGATGGCAGCTCCCACAACAACACGCCGACTGTTGCTGTCGGTGAGCGATGATGAGGCCGAGGACTGATGGGGATGATGGCCCACGGGTAACACTCCGTTACGACTCGATAGGTGATGGTCCGATAGCAACTCTACTTCACGGTCATGGGTACCCTACGAGGGGATCACCCTTCTGGCAGCGACCACAGATCATCTCGTACTTTCCACCGCTACACCCCTGATCACCACGATGGATCCGGTGCGCTTGGCCGAAGATTACGCCTACCTCCAGCACTTAGCTGATGGTCGAGTTGACCTGACGATGGGACGGGGTAATACCGGTCCGGTAGACCCGTGGTTTGGCCGAGACATCCGGCAGGGCATCCCTCTAGCTTTAGAGCACTACCGGTTACTCCACCAGCTGTGGCGAGAAGAGAATGTCGACTGGTCTGGGCGTTTTCGGGCCCCGTTGCACAAGTTCACCTCCACCCCGCGTCCGCTCGACGGGGTTGCCCCATTCGTTTGGCACGGTTCGATTCGTTCCGTCGACATAGCTGAACAGGCCGCCTACTACGGTGACGGATTCTTCCACAACAACATCTTCTGGAATAAAGAACACGTCATCCGAATGGTCGAAATCTAACGGCAACGCTATGCGTACTACGGACATGGCCAGGCCCACCAGGTCTACGTGGTGCTGGGTAGCCAGGCCTTGATGCGGAAGAACTCACAGGATGCTTGGCGTGAGGTCCGTCCTTATTTTGCTAACGCGCCAGTCTATGGCCACGGCCCGTCGATGGAAGAGTTCACCTCTATGACCACTCTCACCGTCGGCTCGCCCCAGCAGGTCATTGAACGTACCCTCAGCTTCCGCGACTGGGTTGGCGACTACCAGCGTCAAATGTTCCTGATGCACCAACGCATGAGTTCTTGGTTGGTCGCCAACATGCCGGCAACGACCCCATCGTTAGTGGTGGACCCGTTTCGCAGGCTACTCCTGATCCTGCCTCTGGCTAGATGCCTCCACCACGTCAACAGCTTTACACCCTCTCATCAGAGCGGGTACCTGCAACGTCCATCTGAGCCTCATCGGCCACGGGGTACCGGTTGAAAGACTTCCACGGTCTAACTGTGTCGGAATACAACGTGTTGTTGGCCTTCGCCGAGGCGCAGGAGCAAAAGCTGACAAGGAGTGAATTAGTTCGTGAAACGGTCGTCTCACCCTCTTGGCTCACCTATTCGGTCACGGTCTTCCACCAGCGGGGGTTGGTCGCCCGGCAACAGTCCCTGCCCACCGACGAGCGGTCTAAGGGAAACCGTGCTGACCGACCAAAGGCGCAATGTGTTCCGGAAGGCCTCAATGATCCATCTCGACACTGTCTGAGAGATGCGTACCGATCTGCTTGATGAGGCTGACCAGCGGTCGCTGTTTCGGAACTTTTCTCGAGTCCAACACCGCCCAGAGGACCTTGACGACTAGTGGTGGTGCCCCATGAGTCGCAGCTCTACACTATCGGCACGTTCTGCCAGCATCGGGTCATCGGCAATCAGCGTTTCGAACGTGGTGAGCATCAGTTTCTGCCCGATAGAGTCCACCGACTGCTCTGCCACGAGCCGGAGTTCAAGTTCCGGGCCTGCCCCGCCACCGGCCACCGGCGTGCCCGAGCGGGTGAGGCTGCCAACACCGGGGCCCGGGAGCATTTCGATTCGTGCTAGCCCCGGTACGAGACCCACAAAATCAGCCAGGTGTTCGCTGAGCTGTTCGTCTAGATAGGACGGCACCCAGTCTCGCTGTTGGGCTAGCGCCCACACGGCCGGACGTCGCACCACAAAGGTCAGGTCTTCTCCTGGGTCCACCACCACCAATTGATCGCCTTCATCCACAGCCGCCAGGCACGCCCGGGGCATCCATACCGCCACCGGTCTCGCCTGCGGATTCCACGAGGTCAGCGCCGGTACCGAGGTGAACACCGGGAGGGCTTGTCTGCCATCTTTGGCCTGCAGGCTCACCAGCGCGACGTCGGCTGCTTTATCCCCGTAGGTGGCGTGGTCGTGCTGAGATACCTCGGTCGCTCTCGGCACCACGGCCGCAAAAACCCTCATCTTAGCTAGGGCTTTAATGGCGTCAACCTCTGTGGCTTCACGGGCCATGAGTTGTTCGGCGATGGTCGTCCACGCCTGATCGGTGGTGCCGTCATCGGTGTCGAAGGCGTGTAGCGGATTCTGGGATCCATCGATCCCAGCGCCGCTGAGGTCCCGGCCGTTCCAAGCGGTTCCTGCCGAATCTGCCGGTCGTCCCTGAGCGTCACGATGTTGATGGGCCAGGTTCCGCTGAATGGCTGCCTGGATGTGGGCGGGCAACTGCCGGGAGGTGGACCGTTGGTGGCGGTCACCGGATCCTGTCACGTTGTCTCGGCCAGCGGTGGTCACGAGGGGGAATTCTCCTGCACCTGGGCCGGGTCGGCCCCGCCTGCGACGGCCAAAGCCTGTTGGAAGGTGAACTGTCCCGAATACAGTGCCTTGCCGATAATGGCACCGTCCACCCCGGAGCCACTCATCTGGTACAGCGTGGCGAGATCATCGAGGGTGGAAATGCCACCGGAGGCGACGACCGGCTTGTGGACCCGCTCGACAATGCTAGCCAACAACTCGGTATTCGGGCCGGTCAGGGTGCCGTCTTTGGTGATGTCGGTGACCACATACCGGTCGCAACCAGCCTGTTCCAGGGTGTCTAATACCTCCCAGAGGTTCCCCCCGGACTGCACCCAGCCTCGGGTGGCTAATTCTTCGCCGCGCACATCGAGTCCCACCGCGATTTTTTCACCGTAACGGGCAATGACCTCAGCGGTCCAGCCGGGGCGTTCCAGGGCAGCGGTGCCGAGGTTGACGCGAGCTGCGCCCATCGTGATGGCTTCGTCGAGGCTGGCGTCGTCACGCAGACCGCCGGAGACTTCGACGTTAATCTGCAACTCGGTCACGATATCACGAATGATCTGCCGGTTATCCCCGGTCCCGAAGGCCGCATCGAGATCCACCAGGTGGATCCATTCGGCACCCGCCTCAGCCCAACGGCGTGCTGCCTGGAGCGGGTTACCATAATCGGTGGCTTGATCGGCCTCGCCTTTGACGAGACGAACGGCTTGGCCGTTCTTAATGTCGACGGCCGGAAACAGGGTCAACGAGGTAGAGCGTTCAGACATGGGTGGTTTTCCTTGTTGTGGGGTGTTGGGCGCGAAGGTGCTGGGTTCGGGCGATCATTCAACAGCGGGAACAGTCAGGAATCCGGCGAGAATAGCCATGATGCCCACCACCACGAAACTGACCGTGACCCAGAGGGGAAATTTCTGCCGATACGATGACCACGATCCGCCCAGCAGAATCCCTCCCAGCGCGATCAACAATGTTGACCATACCGGCATTAAAGCGTTCCAATCCAGTTGTTGAGCAACTGCATTCCTGCATCACCAGATTTCTCCGGGTGAAACTGGGTACCGGATAGTGGGCCGTTCTCAATGGCAGCGATGAAATCACTCCCGTGGTGTGCCCAGGTGACTTGCGGTGGTCGCATGTGTTGGGAGTTCTGGTCGAACTCCCAGCGTCGTACGGCATAGGAATGCACAAAATAGAATCGTTCCCGATGCAGACCAGCGAAAAGCACCGAGTTCTCGGGAGCCCGAATTTCAGACCATCCCATGTGGGGCAACACCTCGGCAGGTAGCTTCTCAACGGTGCCGGGCCACTCCCCCATACCCTCGGTAGTAATTCCATGTTCAACACCGGTTTCGAACAGAATCTGGTGGCCCACACAGATCCCCAACACAGCTCGCCCGCCAGCGATCCGGCGCCCGATCCATCGCATCGCTTCGATGGCGCGCAGGCCGTTGGCGACGGCATCGAAGGATCCCACCCCGGGGACGACAAGGCCATCAGCGTTCAGGACCTGTTCGGCGTCAGCGGTGACCTCGACCTTGGCGCCAAGCCGACGCAAGGCATGAACGGCGGAGTGGATGTTCCCCGAGCCGTAGTCCAGCACGGCGACCGTTTTCTTCTGCACAGTTGTGGCGCGACCCTGCTGGCTCATAGGGCCCCTTTAGTGGAGGGAATCGTGCCCTGCATCCGAGGGTCGGGCTCGACGGCTGTCCGGAGCGCACGGGCGAACGCTTTGAACTGCGCTTCCACAATATGGTGAGGGTCACGGCCTCGAATGAGATCCATATGCAGGCACAGGGCACCGTGGTGGGCAATGGATTCGAAAACGTGGCGAGTCATCGATCCGGTGAAGTGTCCACCAATCAGGTGATATTCCTGCCCTGCTGGCTCACCAGTGTGGACAACGTAGGGCCGTCCTGACAAATCCACTACTGCCCGGGCTAGAGACTCGTCGAGCGGAACCAGGGCATCACCAAAACGACGAATTCCGGATTTATCCCCTAAAGCAGTTTTTAACACCTCGCCCAAGGTAATCGCAACATCCTCGACCACATGGTGGACGTCAATATGTGTATCGCCACTAGCGGTCACAGTCAGATCTATCAACGAATGCTTCGAAACCGCAGTAAGCATGTGGTCATAGAAAGGCACCGACGTGGAAATCTGCGATTGACCGGTACCGTCTAGATCTGCTTCGACATACACGTTGGACTCAGAGGTCGTGCGTGTCATGCTGGCACGACGGCCCGAAAGTAGTTCTGCACCCAAGGGATCGTGGCCTTCCTGGATTTCCCGGTTGGACTAGTGCTTAACACTGCTCACTCTACAGCGGGAGCTCGTCCGTATGGGTGACGATGTCTCTGAGAGCTTTGAGGAATGCCGAGGTTTCTTCTTCCGTCCCCGCAGTGACGCGCAGATGGTGCGCGATCCCGACATCGCGCACCAAGACTCCACGATCAAGCAAGCTCTGCCACACCGCGCGAGCATCTTCGAGCCACCCAAAGAACACAAAATTCGAGTCAGAAGTATGCGGCTTCAGGCCCATCTCGGTCAAGTCCGCCACAATACGATCACGCTGAGTTCGAATGGCTTCCACGTTTTCCAGCAAGGCTTCCCGGTGGGCCAGGGCTGCTAATGCGGTGGCCTGTGTCGTTGCCGAGAGGTGGTACGGCAGACGCACCAGACGCAAAGCATCGGTGATTTCTGGCGCCGCGGCTAAGTAGCCCAGGCGAGCCCCGGCAAGGGCAAAGGCCTTCGACATGGTCCGCGTCACGATCAGCAACGGACGGGACGGAAGCAAACTCAGTGCGGATGCGGTGCCCTCCAGCGCAAATTCCGCGTAGGCCTCGTCAACGACCACCAGGGCATTAATCTCGGACGCCACCTCATACACAGCCTTTACCACGTCAAGACCTAGCGCGGTGCCGGTGGGATTATTAGGCGAACACAACAAGACCAGGTTCGGTCGTGTTTCACGTACTTGTTGGGCAGCTGATTCAGGGCTGAGCGTGAAGTCCTCGGCTCTGACGCCAGAGACGTACGCTGTCTCAGTTCCCAACGCCAACAGAGGATACATCGAATACGTGGGCGGAAAACTTAGCACACTTCGCCCCGGCCCGCCGAAAGCTTGCAGTATTTGCTGAAGAATCTCGTTGGAGCCATTTGCAGCCCACAGATGTTCCCGGCTCAGACCGTGTCCGAGATACTGCGCCAGCTGTTCTCGAAGTTCCGTGAATTCCCGGTCCGGGTAACGATTCAGCGTTGTCGCAGCCTGAAGCGTTGCTTTCCCAATTGCATCCACTACCGCCGGCGGGACAGGGTGAGTGTTTTCGTTGGTGTTCAACGCGTAGGGAACCTCAATTTGAGGGGCTCCGTAGGGAGACTGACCGCGTAGCGCGTCTCGTAAAGGTAAGCGCTGCAGGGCTGTGGGGTCGAAGCTTTTCTGAGAATCCACCCCTCCAGCTTAGCCGGCCCTGAGCCTTACTGATAACGCGGGACAAACAGCTTATCTCCCACCGCGATATCGGAGGTTTCCAAGTCATTGAGTTCCGCAATACGGGTGACCACATCGGCACGGGGCTCTTCCGGAGCAATCTCACCGGCAATAGACCACAGCGTGTCGCCATACCCGACAGTCAGCGTCACCATACCGGCTTGATGGGACTGGTGGCTTGCCTCGGCTGAGGGGTTACCCCAACCAAACAGCACCATCGCGAAGAAACCCACAAGCAGTGTACCAACCACAGCCAGAGGGACAGCGCGGAAGACCAGACGCCCGCGACGAGTCAGCGACATGGCATTCACCGAGGTTGAAGCATGGTTAGCGATAGTCATGATCTTCCCTATCTCATCGTGCAAAATCAGTACGAATCCACGTGTTCTTGCCGACACAATTGCTAGTACATCTTTTCTAACATGCTTGTTCGAACGATGCAATGAATCTCTCGAACACAACTATGAATCTGTTCGGTAATCCGATAGAATTTCAGCAACGGCCACCAGTTATCGGAAAAATCCGTTCGAGGCTCATGGTGCTAGTTCATCAGAGGGCACGGACATTTTTAGAACGGAGGACCTAGATGAGCGAGCAAATGGACTCTGCTGAGTCCACGACCCCAGCGGAGCACGTTCCAAAACTCAGTGGGCGCCAGCGCCAGGTACTGAACTTTTTGCGGGCATCCATCACCGAGAGGGGCTACCCGCCGTCAATGCGAGAGATTGGTACCGGGTGCCATCTACAGTCATTGTCCTCGGTGACTTATCAACTGAAGAAGTTGACCGAGTATGGCTATATCCGACGCGATCCGCACATTCCACGCGGTATCGAAGTCCTCAGAGATGAGTACGGCTATCTGATAACTGACACCGACAATGAGCACGACATGGCTCCAGAAGTTCCGATGAATGCCGCGGAAATGATGGCCCTGCATACTCGCATGAATATGGGACCAGCCGAAGCCGTGGCGGTGCCACTAGTGGGCCGTATTGCTGCCGGTGGGCCGATTCTTGCCGACCAGCAGGTCGAAGACTACATGATGCTTCCGAAACAGCTCACGGGCGAGGGTGAATTGTTCATGCTCAAGGTGCGCGGTGACTCCATGATTGACGCTGCGATTTGTGACGGCGATTGGGTCGTGATCCGCCAACAGAATACCGCCGATAACGGCGAAATTGTCGCTGCCTTGCTCGACGACGAAGCCACTGTCAAGACTTTCCGGCAACGGGATGGTCACACCTGGTTGCTGCCTCAAAACACCAACTATGAACCCATCCTCGGTGATCACGCCACCATTATGGGCAAAGTCGTCTCGGTCTTGCGCTCGGTATAGCCTGTATCAGCCGAACCACCGCTTGACCATCGCAGGTGCGACAGGACCACCAACGGGTTCTGTCGCACCTGCGATGGTTTGTCCTTATTATCGGGGCGGCTGGCTCTAGCGGAAGACCTAAATCAGCCCGATCCACTGCCAATAGGTGGCCGAGAATAGCAGAATCAGCAGGTAGCCCACGATGGTCAACGGGATACCGGCCTTGATGAACTGTTTCGAGGTAAACGCGCCGGTACCGTAGGCCAACATGTTCTGTGGTGCCGAGATGGGCAGGATGAAGCCGAAGCTGATCACGAACTGCTGAATCAGCACAAAACCAAGACCTTCGTTCGGTAGCCCGGGGATCGAACCGGCCAGTGCAATGAAGACCGGGATCAGGGCCGAGGCCAGTGCAGTAGCCGAGGCGAACCCCAGATGAATCAAGATATTGAAGGCTGCTACGAGGGCGATCGTGGCCAACAATGGCATTTCTGCCAGTCCGATATGGGAGAAAATCGCATCCGACAGCCAGGCGGCTGCATTGGTCTGGAGCAACAGGTTCCCCAAGGAAATACCGATAGCAAAGACCACCAGGGTCCCCCAGTTGACCATTTTTTCCAGTGATTTCCAGGAGATCACGCCGACCCGCGGGATCAGCATGATCGCAATACCTAGGATGGTAATCGTCGAGGAGTCGAGGTCGTGAATGACTCCTTCAGTAGCCCATAGCGCCAACATCACCACGGCAATGATGGTCAGTCGAATCTCGCGACCGGTCATCTTGCCCATCTCGTTCAGACCGTCGGCAACGACTTTCTTCCCGCCGGAGAGTTCTTTGGTTTCGGGTTTGATGACCCAGCGCATCACAAAGTACAACGCCACGGACATCAGCACGGACCACGGGGCGGCGTAGGCGAACCATTCCGGCCATGAGATCGTTGCACCGTATTCTCCTTCGATGAATCCAACAGCTACCTGGTTCTGGGCGGCTGCGGTCTTGATGCCGACGTTCCAAATCGAGACCGCATTGGCGGCGGTGATGATCAGCAAAGCACCGAGTTTGGACTGCACCGGCAGTCCAAAGGCCACCACCATGCCGATCAGAATCGGTACGACCGCACCGGCACGAGCGGTCGCGGAGGGGACGAAGAATGCCAAGATGATCGAGATGACGATCGCCCCAACGAGGATGTGGCTGACTTTTTCACCAGCAAACTTCAGGATATAGAACGCCAGGCGTTTGTGTAGCCCGGTTGCTTGCATGGCGGCAGCCAGCGCGAGGGCGGCGGCCACCAGGGCCAAGGCGGAGGTAGAAAAGCCGTGAAGCCCAAAACTTAAGCCACCACCAGTGCCGTAGAGCTCCTCCAGCTCCGCCCCGGTCTCGGGGTCTAACTCTGGTGAGAAACCGATCAGTAAAGCGATCAGTCCGAGAATCATCACGGAGCTGACCGGGTAGGAGACGGCTTCGGTGACCCACATGATCACCGCGAACACCAAGATCGCCAGTGCTCGTTGCCCGGCGATGGAGAGCCCATCGGGAGTCGGCATGAACAACACTACGCCCATAGCCACGAAGGCGAGCACGAACCAGAGGGGTTTCATACTCAAGTGCGCCAGAATCGAGTCATCGTTGCGTGCTTGGAGCGCTTCGTAGAGATTGCTCCGAACGATTCTGGTTTCTTCGCGGGCTACTTCCTCGTCGCGTTGGCGCCGTTGGGATTTTTTGTCGGACTGTTCGACACCGGTATGTCCCGATTGCGGCGTACCAGATGACATGATGTGTCCCCCTTTCTACCCGGTAGTGATGTGATGAGGCCCCACCATCTGCGACTCCGGGATCGGTTCCGGCATGGCACATGGGCAGACCCTTACACACAACATCTCAGGTCTGACCGCTTTATGCCAGATTTGCCAGCCGATTCAGGGCATGTGTGACAAGTTCCTCGTCAACAGTTCGATAAAAATCAGGAAGGGATTTCAGCAGGAAGGAACCATATCGGGCGGTGACGATCCGAGGGTCGAGAATGGCTACCACACCTTTGTCCTGGGTGGAACGAATCAGCCGGCCGACGCCCTGAGCTAAACGTACGGCCGCGTGTGTAGCCGAGACCTTCATGAACCCGTTACCCCCGTGCTGGACGACCCACTGTGTCCTGGCCCGGGTCAGCGGGTCGTTAGGACGTGGGAAGGGGATGCGATCGATAGTGACCAAACGTAATGACCGCCCCGGAACGTCAATGCCCTGCCACAGCGACAGCGTGCCGAAGAGGCTCAGCTGCTCATCGGCAGCAAACTCGGTCACGAGACTGGACAGTGTGGCCTCGCCTTGGCATGAAATAGGGAACTTATCGCCGAGGCGTTGGCGCATTTCCGCAGCGGCGTCTTCGGCGGCCCGTCGGGAGGAGAACAAACACAGTGCGCCACCCTGTGAAGCCCGGAGCAATGATTCGAGACGGTCCGCGGTCCGCTCTGCCAGGCTGAACGACGGAGCGGGCAGATCTTTGGCCGCATACAGAATACCTTGGCTCGGGTAGTTGAACGGACTGCCGACATCCAACGTGGTGTAGGGGGGAGCCCCTGTCCCTGCTAGACCCAGGTCTCCGGCGACTTCGTCGAATCGTCCCCCGATGCTCAGCGTGGCTGAGGTCAGCACGCAAGTCTTCTCTTCTAGGAGGTGATGACGCAGTGTGCCAGCGACTGATAGCGGGGCCACATACAGGGTGGGTGCTACGTGTTCGTCAATCGGGTGCCACCCGGTGCCCGGGGTAAATTGTTGAGGTCTGGTGGCCCAGACCACCCACGGGACAGAATCTTCCTCAGTCGGTTGGTCGAGGATGCGCTCACAGACGTCCAAGATCTCTTGGAGTCGCGCCCGGACGAGATGCGCCTGGGATGCGGTCTCGTCAGCGGATTGTGCCGAACTGGACGCGGTGTTAGAGTCTTTCAGCTCGCTGAGCAGAGTGCGCGTGGCACTCCGGACCGATTCGATGGCCAGTTCTTGAACCTGGTTGAGGCCAGGTGTGAGCAGACCGGACTCGGCGTTGATAAAGGCATCCTCAACGCTGGAGGCCGCAGCTTTCAGGTCGGTGACGCTCAATCCTGCATCCCGCTGAGCGCTGTTCGCCACCGAGGTAATCAGCGATGCCGAGAGTTGCCCGGTCACCGCCGATGTGACCCGGTCGACAAACTCGTGGCCCTCATCGATGATGACGGCTTCTGAGGAGGGAAGCACCTGAATCCCTTCGAAGGCGGCAATGGCCAGCATAGCGTGGTTGGTGACCACAATGTCGGCTTCTTCGGCTTCGTGACGAGCAAGCTCGGAAAAACACTCTTCAACGAACGGGCACGACGAGCCGATGCATTCACGTGCGGTGACAGATACTTGACACCACGCGTCGTCGGAGACACCCGGGGTCAGTTCATCGCGATCACCGGTGTCGGTTGTCTCAGCCCATTCGCGCAGACGCATCACCTCGGTCCCGAGTCGAGAAGACGTCTCCGCCATGGCACCGGCGGCCGCGAATTGGGTCTCATCCACCAAAGGAGGCGTGCTCATTTCGCTGGCCAGCCCCCCGTGCAGACGGTTCTTGCACAGGTAGTTGGCCCGACCTTTCAACAAGGCCACTTTGGGTGTGCTCTCGGTGTGCTTAGCGAGTGCCTCGACGGCCCGAGGGCCATCTTTGGCTACAATCTGGGCCTGCAGAGCCAACGTCGCCGTGGCAATAATCACCGGCCGGTCACTGGTCTGGGCGCGTTGAAGAGCCGGGATCAGATATGCCAGTGATTTCCCGGTGCCGGTACCGGCCTGCACCAGCAGGTGGCGTTGGTTTTCCAGGGCTCGTGAGACGGCCAGAGCCATAGCTTCTTGACCGACCCGCCGCGTACCTCCCAGAGATTCAACGACATGGTGCAGCCAGTCAATGACCTGATGGTCGGCCTGCGTGACGGGCTGGGTATCGAGCCGGTTAGTCGTGGACATAGTCCCGCAAATCCTCCACATCTTCGGGGCGAACCAGCACCCGAAGCGCGGTGCCATCTTCCTGATAGGACTCGTGCAGAATTTCAGTATCGGGCGAATGTAGCCGGGAGACGACTGCGCCATCGGTGTAGGGAACGACCAGATTCAATTCGACGTTGGGACGCGGGATGCGTGCGGCGATGCGGTGTTGCAATTGATCAATCCCTTCGCCGGTGGCAGCTGAGACCACCATGGCGTCGGGATATTTGCGAGTCAACTCTGCTAAAACGAGAGGATCAGCCAGATCTGCTTTGTTGAACACGATCTGCTCGTCCACGCCGGCGACCTCGGTGTCGTTCAGAACCGTGCGGACTGCCTCAATCTGACCAAACGGGTCCGGGTGAGAAGCATCCACCACGTGTAGCATCAGGTCCGCGTCGGCGACTTCTTCCAGCGTCGATCGGAAGGCCTCCACCAGTTGGGTGGGTAATTGCCGGACAAACCCGACGGTGTCTGAGAGGGTGTAGCCGATGCCATCGGGAGTTTCGGCCTGCCGTACGGTGGGGTCTAGGGTTGCAAACAGGGCATTTTCGACCAGAACACCGGCGCGGGTGAGTCGGTTGAGCAAGGAGGATTTACCAGCATTGGTGTAGCCGGCGATGGCCACTGAGGGCACCCGGCGGGCTTGCCGGCGGGCACGCTTGGTGTCCCGGGCAGGTTTCATGGCTTTGATTTCACGCCGTAGTTTAGCCATCCGGTCGCGAATGCGGCGACGGTCCAACTCGATCTTGGTTTCACCGGGACCACGGGAGCCGATCCCTTCACCGGATGCGGCACGACCACCGGCCTGCCGGGACATCGACTCGCCCCAACCGCGAAGACGCGGGAGGAGGTATTCGAGTTGGGCAAGTTCGACCTGGGCTTTACCTTCCTTGGACTTGGCGTGTTGGGCGAAAATATCCAAAATCAGTGCGGTGCGGTCAATGACCTTAACCCCGACGACATCCTCGAGCGCCCGGCGCTGTGACGGGGCCAGCTCGGAGTCGATCACTACGGTATCGGCACCGGTTTCAGCCACGACTGTCGCCAGTTCTTGGGCCTTGCCTTTGCCGAGAAAGGTTGCTGGGTCCTGGGCGTGGCGGCGTTGGATCAGGCCATCAAGCACCGTGGAGCCAGCAGTCTCAGCTAGGGCGGCGAGTTCTCGTAGCGAATACTCCGCCTCAGCCGCGGTTCCCTCGGTCCACAGTCCGGCCAGCACCACTTGCTCGAGCCGAACTTGACGATATTCGACCTCGGTAATATCTTCCAGTTCGGTCGACAGCCCAGTCACACGCCGTAGTGCGCGACGTTCTTCGAGGTCAAATTGATCGCCATCAAAGTCCGTGTGAGTGGTCTCGCCCTGATGCAACGCTTGAGCGGTCCCGCCGTCCCAGCGCGCGTTGTCTGGCTGCGGGTCATGGCTGACTTCTGTCTGTTGATTTTCGTGCGCGAGAATGCGCTCGATCATCCGCTGGGCGGCATCCTTGCCGTGCTGAGCGGTGGTGGTGTTCCGATCGGAATCGGTCATGGTCTCCTTGGGGTTCTCGTCATCAAGCATCCCGGGGATGCGTAATTCTTCTATTCTGTCACATTTAGCCCCTACCGCTACACTGAGAGACCGTGGACTCAGCACATTATTTTTCCGCGACTCCGGCCGGTGACCAGCGTCGACACCGCATCACCGTGCCGTTGGCTGGGGCCGAGCGCGAGGTTTTTTCAGCTGCCGGCGTGTTCTCCCACGACGAATTGGACCGTGGCACGCGCGTTCTACTCGATACGGTGCCCGCTCCCCCGCCGACTGGACGTTTTCTCGATATCGGCAGCGGCTGGGGGCCACTAGCCTTGTCCATGGCGCTGTTGTCCCCCGAGGCCGAGGTTTGTGCAGTGGAGGTCAATGAGCGCGCCCGGGAGTTGACCGTGGAGAATGCCCGAGCATTGGGTCTGGAGCAGATCAGCGTCTGGGCCCCGGACGAGCTGGATCCCGAACCTGGATTTGATCTGATCTGGTCCAATCCTCCGATCCGCGTGGGTAAAGCAGTGTTGCACGAAATTTTGCAACGGTGGTTACCGCGTTTGCGTCCCGGCGGGCACGCGTGGCTGGTGGTGGCCAAGAAGCTCGGCGCGGATTCACTGTTGCCCTGGATTGCAACGATGCTTCAGAACCATGGGCCCGGAGAATTTACCGCACAGCGTCACGCCACGGTCAAGGGATTCCGGATTTTGCACATTCATCGCGCGCAGTAACCCTACAGCACCGCGTCAAAGAGCCAGGTGACCGGGGTGGCTACGTCCAGGCCGTTACTACCTTCGGGGGCTGTTGCGCAGTGCACGGAGTATTCGGTCCCGGCGGCTAGCACTCGCCAAGGCATCTCGTGGGGTAAATGGGCCCACGTTTTCACCGCGGTTGTGGCGGCTGCAGCCGCTGTGGCCCCGGTGTGCATATCTGAGGGTCGTTGCGAGAGTTTCAGTCGCAACTGGCCCTTCCCGTTGGAGACGACCGGGTCGGCCATCAGCACCAGCCCCACCACCGGATCTTCTTGGGTCGGTGGTTCAATGCCGGGCAGTGACTGGGTGGAGGCCGCCTCGAACTCTTCTTCTGATCCCAGGGCCACAATGACGAACCGTCTGTTGTGGGATTGGATGCTTAGCCCCGGTCGCGGATCCGGTAGGCCCGCGCATTTCACCAAGGCGTCAACCGCGTGGGATCTGGCTTGCTCGGGATCAGCGAAACTCCAGTCAGGGGTGCGCACCGACCACCAGCCTGGTTGGGGCGAGTCCAGCTGATATGATCCAGGCCGTGGTCCTTGGTGACAGGTCAGGGTGAGACCTCTCGGAGTGGATTGGCCACCATGAGCGGTGATCACCTCCGCTGCCACGCGCAAGGCCTCGGTGGGATCGTCGAGTTGCTGTCCATCGGCGGCATAACCGATGACCTCCCAGTGATCATCACGATCTGCAAGACCCACCACTCCGGCTGCTCCGATCCCCTTGGTGCGGTGGGTGAGCACACGGATGGTATCGGGGTCCATGGGGGCCAGCTCGGGCCCGATCGTGACTAACCAATCCAGGGATCCGCTCATGAGTTTCTGGAAACGCGTGGCCTTCAGGCCCAAAAGCTCTCCCAGTGACGCCGGGGAGGTGTTCATGATGATCAGGTCCTTTGCTGTGCGACGGCAATGAGTTTGTGGGCCTGCTGTAGCCGGTCCGGGGCGTCGGCGTTGATCCAGTGCACGCGTGGGTCGGCCGAAAACCACGTTTCTTGTCGTTTGGCGAATTGTCGGGTGGCAATCACGATTTTCTCGACAGCCTCGTCGAGAGGCAACCGTCCTTCCAACACCTCCAAAAGCTGGCGGTAGCCGATAGCTCGGGATGCTGTGGGTGAGTCGGTGATACCCTGTGCTACCAGCCGTTGGACTTCTTCCAGCCATCCTTGTTCAAGCATGGCGTGGACCCGGTCACGAATCCGTTGGTGCAACCGGACCCGGTTCAGCCTTAATCCAATCTGAACCACCGGCGGGATCCCCGCGGCATAGCGACGTTGGGGCATGTAGGAGCTAAAGGGTCTGCCGGTGAGCTCATGGACTTCCAGGGCGCGAATAATGCGCCGGTCATCGTCTAGTCGCGCGGCGGAGTCCGGGTCCACCGACCGCAGGCGTTCGGTCATCACCTGGATTCCGACCACCTCAGCTTCTTGGGTCAACCGTGCTCTGAGGTCAGGGTCTGTCGGCGGAAATTCCAAGTCGTCCAGCGCTGCTCGCACATACAGCCCGGATCCACCGACCAAGATGGGCATGGCGGAGCCGTCGGGCTGTTCCGCCCGGATCGTCTCGATGGCTCGTCGCGCCCCGATCTGGAATTCGGCCACGGAGGCTTCTGCATGAAGCGGGAGGATATCGATCAGGTGATGCACAATGCCACGACGTGATGCCTCTGGAACCTTAGCCGTCCCGATATCCATGCCGGGGTAAAACTGCATCGAATCGGCATTGATAATCTCCGCCCCTGGCCCGGGACCCTCAGAGTATTCGACAGCAAGGTCTAAGGCCAGGTCCGATTTTCCAGTGGCCGTCGGACCGACAATCGCAACAACCGGTTCTGGCATAGCTACAGTGACCTTTAGCCACCCACGCGAATGGTTGGCATCCCCAGGTTTACTCCGGAACCTGTGGAGGAGCCACCGGCATTAGCGCCACAGCTATCGGCCTGCGCCAGATCCCATGCATCCCCGGCACGAGACCGCCGTAACTGGTAGTCCTCAGGCTGGGGGTCAGCAATCAGGAAGTAGGGGTGAGTTTCAGTGATTGGCACAGTCACAAAGTCACCGGGACGTGGCGGGGTTGCCCCAGCCGGAACCGAGAAGTGAATCAGACGATTATCTGGAGCCCGCCCGCTGAGACGACCGGTCGTGGCGCCTTTGGAACCGGTGTCATTGGTGACCAAGACTTCTTGTGTGGTGCCTAGCAATGTGGCGGATTCTTCGGCAGAAATTTGATCTTGCAATGCCACGAGACGTTCGAACCGTTCTTGGACCACATCGGCAGGAATTTGATCTGGCATCTCACCGGCAGGCGTTCCGGGCCGGATGGAGTACTGAAAAGTAAAGGCCGAGGAAAACCGTGAGGATCTCACAACATCTAAGGTGTCCTGGAAATCTTGTTCGGTCTCGCCGGGGAAGCCAACAATGATGTCAGTGGTGATCGCCGCGTGAGGAATTCGCGTGCGTACCTTGTCCAAAATGCCCAGAAACTTCTTCGTGCGGTAGGACCGTCGCATCGATTTCAGGATCCGGTCGGAACCGGATTGCAGTGGCATGTGCAACTGTGGCATCACGTTCGGGGTTTCAGCCATGGCATCGATGACATCATCGGTGAACGATGCCGGATGCGGGCTCGTAAAGCGCACTCGTTCCAGCCCATCAATTTCTCCGCAGGCGCGCAAGAGTTTTGCGAATGCTCCCCGATCCCGGAACTCTACACCGTAGGTGTTGACGTTCTGGCCCAGCAGGGTCACCTCAACGGCACCGGCGTCGACAAGGGCCTGAACTTCAGCCAGAATATCACCGGGTCGGCGGTCTTTTTCTTTGCCTCGAAGCTGGGGAACAATGCAGAAGGTGCAGGTGTTGTTGCATCCCACCGAAATGGAAACCCAACCTGAATAGGTGGAGTCGCGTTTGGTGGGCAAGGTGGAGGGGAAGACTTCCAAGGACTCAAGTAACTCGACCTCGGCTTCTTGGTTATGACGCGACCGCTCCAGTAGTGTCGGCAACGAGCCGATGTTATGGGTACCGAACACCACATCGACCCAGGGAGCTTTCTCCACAATTGTGTTCTGATCCTTTTGGGCAAGACAACCACCGACGGCAATCTGCATGCCGGGGTGCGCTTCTTTGACGGCGCGGAGGTTCCCAAGGTTTCCGTAGAGTTTATTATCGGCGTTTTCCCGCACCGCGCACGTGTTGAATACCACCAGGTCAGCTTGTTCGTCCCTGCTGGCGGGAACGTAGCCGTGGTCTTCCAGAAGCCCGGAGATACGTTCAGAATCGTGAACGTTCATTTGGCATCCGAAAGTCCGCACTTCGTACGAGCGCGTGGTCGAATCAGCCTGATCGGCGATGAGCTGGGAAGTCAGAGTCACAGTAATACTCGCTCATGAGGCTAGGAGTCAGTTTCTTTCTCCTCTAGCACCCGTTTAACAATGCTAAAGGCCATGGAGGGTGCATAGCCTTTGCGACCGAGCATCCCCACCATGCGTCGAACTAGTTTATCGCGTTCGCGACGGTCCTCAGCAATTGTTGTCCCGGGGACAGACTTGCGCGCCAGTTTACGCTCTACGAGCTCAACGCCACGTTGGTATTGCTGGTCATCGTCGATGAGTTCGAGTGCCTGTTCAGCTGTTTCCCCGACAATGCCTTTGTCGTGTAGCTCACGTGCCAGGGCTGTTTTGGCCAATCCCTTTGAACGTTGCCGTGATTCGACCCAGGACCGGGCGAAGGCAGCATCGTCGATGAGTTGAACTTCTTCAAACCGGTCCAAAACCTTTTCGGCAACGTCAGCGGGGATCTCCTGGGACGCGAGCTTATCTGCCAGTTGTTTCCTGGTTTTCGGAGTCGCCGACAGGGTGCGCAAGAGGATCTGACGGGCTCGTTGTGCCTGGTCCTCGCCAACGGGCACCCAGGGAGCTACACCGTCGGTAGCCGAGTATTGTGACGGATCGTCGTGCATCCCGCGCCGAGGTTCATCGCTCGACTCGAGTTGTTCGATCTGCTCCCTTAAGCGCGCGAGGACCTCGGGACGGTCGTGAGGTTGACTCATCAGGCTCCAGTATCTTCGACCACACTCAGACCGGAGTCTTCAATCTCCTCGTCCTCGGCAATGATGCCCATGGCCTTCTTGATCCGTTCTTCGAGTTCATTGGCCAAATCTGGGTTGTCCTTGAGGAATCGGCGCGCATTTTCCTTGCCTTGGCCCAGCTGGTCACCCTCGTAGGTAAACCATGCTCCGGATTTGCGAATGATGTTTTCTTGGACGCCCAGGTCCAGAATGTCTCCTTCGCGGGAGATACCTTGGCCGTAGAGAATGTCGAATTCCGCTTGTTTAAACGGCGGAGCCATCTTATTCTTCACGATTTTCGCCCGAGTACGGTTGCCGACCGGATTACCAGCTTCTTTCAACGTCTCGATGCGACGTACATCCACGCGCACGGAAGCGTAGAATTTCAGTGCCTTACCGCCGGTGGTGGTTTCCGGACTGCCAAAGAACACCCCAACTTTTTCGCGTAGCTGGTTGATGAAGATTGCTGTGGTTTTTGACTGAGCGAGGCGACCGGTGATCTTGCGCAGGGCCTGCGACATCAAGCGAGCCTGCAGGCCCACATGAGAGTCTCCCATTTCGCCTTCGATTTCTGCTCGAGGCACCAATGCCGCCACCGAGTCGACAACGACGATATCGAGTGCGCCGGATCCGACGAGCATGTCCATGATTTCCAGCGCTTGTTCACCGGTGTCGGGCTGAGACACCAGCAACGAATCAGTGTCAACGCCGAGTTTGGCAGCGTACTCAGGATCGAGTGCGTGCTCCGCGTCGATGAATGCAGCCACGCCACCGTTACGTTGCGCATTGGCCACAGCGTGTAATGCCACAGTGGTTTTACCGGAAGACTCTGGACCGTAGACCTCGACAACACGACCCCGCGGGAAACCACCAATACCAAGAGCAACGTCGAGAGCGACAGAACCGGTTTTTACGACTTCAATAGGAGCCCGGGCTTCGTCGCCCAGGCGCATAATGGAGCCCTTTCCGTAATTTTTGTCGATCTGTGCCAGGGCCGCTTCGAGCGCCTTGTCTCGATCTGTTCCTTTATTGCCTTTGCTGGAGGTTGCTGCCATGGTTGTACTCCTTGTCACGAGGGAAGGTAGACCGCAACGTTGAACCGCTTAGCACGGTCCCGATGCACCCAAAAGTCTAGGGATCCGTCACGGACGCGATAAGCCTCAAGGACAGCGTGTGGAAAACTATCGCACCGACGAATACTCCCTTGTTCTAGCTCCACTGTACGGGAATTAGAACACTATTTCGAACATTGGCAGGCGTGTTGTACAAAGTGGGCTGTTTGTCCGCGATTTTATAGAACGTCTGAACCACTCGCGGTGCCAGTGACTCGTCACTAGATGACGTCGGGATTGTCTTTCGTCGGGATGTCTCGGCCCAGTCGACGAGATTCAGGGATCTGATGTAAGTCGCAGAGGTCGTGCCAAACGCGTTTTGGCTCCACACCTCGATCCAGGGCCTGCTGGGCAGTGACATGAAGACTAGGGAGTATGAGGGAATCTACGATGACGCGTGCGGTGGTGTCACCGAATTCTTCGGTGGCTAAACGCCAGAACTCTGAGACTCTCACCAGCTGTGACTCTCCTTGACAACATCGCAGCCACCGACTCGTGGAGAGAATCGGCGGCTGCTCCTTTAATTTACTAATTTACGGTGTATCCAGGCAACCCTGGAGTGTGTATTAGTGGGTTCCAGCCATGTAACCGCGAGGTCCCGTAGCCGACTGGTTCGGCTGCGCGACTCCCCGCTGGAAGCGGTGGGTCATTTCTTCTGGAACGGTATCGGGTACGTGTCCCACTTCGGCCACGGCGATACGATCGGCAACTTCCCGCAACATACCGGAGAACGGGACGTCGAGGGCTTCACAGATTGCGGCGAGCAATTCACTGGAGGCCTCCTTTTGTCCGCGTTCCACTTCGGACAAATAGCCAAGTGAGACTCGTGCATCGTGGGAGACTTCGCGGAGAGTGCGTCCTTGCCGCTGACGAATATCGCGGAGCACCTCTCCGATTTCCTCACGAAGAACCGGTACTGCGTACTCGGTAGCGTCTTGTTCTTCTCGGCCTGGATCGCCTGCGTTAACCCAACGGGTAATTCCGTTGACTACGACTGGTTCTTTCATCATCTGTGGCGTTTCTCCTCTGCCGCTTAGGAATTCTGCTAGTTCTGAGGACAACAAGGACTAGCGACCTGTGTTCTATTATGAACAACTCATGATGCGTGGATTTTGTTCCCGATCGCTCGGAACGATTTCTCCCGCATCCTCTGGCGCCGTGATGTAGTCTACGGGAGCAACCTGAAGTAAAGCTGGGAAGAGTTGAGTCTAGATCACTCAACTGTTCGCCCGCTCACCGCTTAGTCAACGACTGCGCAGAGCTCTTTGATGGCGGCCTCGACGGTTTGGTGCCGGATCTGTGCTCGATCTCCTTGCAGATGCAGTTCAACGTGTTGGGAAACGTGATCGGCAATGCACAGGCCGATGTATACGGTGCCGACGTCTTTGCCCTGGTGCGGCTCCGGGCCAGCTACTCCGGTCGTGGATATACCAATGTCGCTGTCGCAGACTCTCTGGGCGCCCCGAGCCATCTGTTCTGCGGTAACCGGGTCCACGGCTCCCCGGGTACTGAGTAGGTGGGCGTCAACCCCGAGCACGCGCTGTTTAATCTTATTCTGGTAGCAGACCACTCCCCCGTTGAGTATCGCTGAGGCGCCGGGAATGTCAGCGATACGGGCAGCAAGCAAACCGGCAGTCAGAGACTCTGCAGTAGCCACCGTTAGGCCACGGTCAGTCAGGGTGTGAACCAGCGCGTGCAGGGGTGTTTGGTGCATTAGGAGCTCGCCTGATCTTTTTCGGGGGTCGTACCACGTAGCTGAATGGCTTTGATCACGTAGTCGATGCCGGTGATCACGGTGATGGCCATGGCGATCAGGACGAGACCCCAGCCAAGGTAGAGCCACCACAGTCCGACCAGATCAACCAGCGGGGCCAACAGGACGATGAGGCCCGCGGTTTGGAACACGGTCTTGATTTTGCCACCGCGTGAGGCGGGCATGACTTGGACTCGGACTAGGGCCAGACGCATCAGCGTGATGCCCCACTCCCGCACCAGGATAACGATGGTAACCCACCACCACAGCTCCCCGAGCGCGGACAAGACGATAAAAGCCACTCCGGTCAGAAGCTTGTCTGCGATCGGGTCGGCGATCTTGCCGAAGTCGGTGACGATCCCGCGGGCTCGAGCGATATCGCCGTCGAGTTTATCGGTGTACATCGCCACGGCAAAGACCACCAAGGCCAACCAGCGGTACACTCCCGATTCGACACCATACGCTCCGCCGGCGATCAGGAACCACATCAACAGTGGCACCAGCACGATGCGAACCATGGTGAGGATATTCGGCAGGTTCCAGACCTGCTTGGTGTTTAACGCCCCGTCAGTTGCCATGCGTCCTCATTCGTTGTGTCAGCCTCACCCAGATCGTCGTAGTCCGCATAGTCGGTATGCACGGGCGAATCATAGGCGGTGCTGGTTGTCCTCGAGTCAGTATCGAGGGCTGAGTCCGTCTCGGCGTGTTCCGTGGTCTCAGTCTGGGCCGAAGGCGGGGTCTCGCCCTTGATGGTGGCGATCACATCGGCCAGATCATCGGGTTTGACCAGCACATCACGGGCCTTGGATCCTTCCGAGGGCCCGACCACCCCGCGGGACTCCATCAAGTCCATCAGCCGCCCGGCCCGAGCGAAGCCCACCCGGAGCTTACGTTGCAACATGGAGGTGGATCCGAACTGGGAGGTGACGACCAGCTCGACGGCTTGCAGCAGGTCTTCCAGATCGTCTCCAATATCCTCGTCGATCTGTTTCTGCGGCTTGTCCGGGATGACATCGTCTCGGTATTGGGCGGTCATTTGCGACTTGACGTGGTCCACCACGGCGTGAATTTCGGATTCGTTGACCCAGGCGCCCTGGACACGCATCGGTTTGGACTTGCCCATCGGCAAGAACAACGCGTCACCTTGGCCGAGCAGTTTCTCTGCGCCGGGCTGGTCGAGCACCACTCGGGAGTCGGTGACCGAGGAGGTCGCAAACGCCAACCGGGAGGGGATATTGGCTTTGATCAGACCGGTGACCACGTCCACCGAGGGCCGCTGGGTGGCCAGCACCAGGTGAATACCGGCAGCACGAGCCAACTGGGTGATGCGCACAATCGCGTCTTCGACATCGCGCGGGGCGACCATCATCAAATCAGCAAGCTCGTCAACGATCACCAACAGGTAAGGGTAGGGCTTGAGCTTGCGCTTCGAATCCGGTGGCAGGGTCACTTTTCCGGCGCGCACAGCGTTATTGAAGTCGTCGATGTGCTTGTACCCGAAGGCGGCTAGGTCGTCGTAGCGGGTGTCCATTTCTTGCACGACCCACTGCAGAGCTTCGGCGGCTTTCTTCGGGGAGGTAATAATCGGTGTCACCAGGTGGGGTACGCCCTCGTAGGCGGTCAGCTCCACACGCTTGGGGTCGACCATGATCATCCGGACCTCGTCCGGGGTCGAATGCATCAGGATTGAGGTGATCATCGAGTTAACGAAGGAGGACTTACCGGCGCCGGTGGCACCGGCAACAAGCATATGGGGCATCTTGGCCAGGTTGGCCATCACGAACCCACCTTCAACGTCCTTGCCCACGCCCATGACCATCGGGTGATCGGATTTGCGCGCTGCATTAGAGCGCAACACATCCCCCAGGGCGACAACTTCTTTGTCCCGGTTAGGAATTTCCACACCGATCGCCGATTTGCCCGGGATCGGGCTGAGCATGCGTACCTCGGGCGAGGCCACCGCGTAGGCGATATTTTTCTCCAGACCGGTGACTTTCTCGACCTTGGTCCCCGGTGCCACTTCAATCTCGTAGCGGGTCACCGTCGGGCCACGAGAGAAGCCGGTGACCTCGGCGTCGACTTTGAACTGTTCGAAGGTCGAGTTCAGTGCTGCCACGATGTGGTCGTTTGCTTCGGTGCGATCTTTGGCCGGAGGTCCGGGTGGTAGCAACTCGAGCGAGGGCAACGTGTAGGTGACATCGCCGTCCAGGTGGAGTTGTTCTGACCGGGCTGGAAGTGGTGGCAGTTGCGGTGCTTGAGAGACCTTCGTTGAGGGCACCGAGTGTTGGGGCGGCTGGTCGCTGTCATCCGCGACGAGTCCTGCTGCTCGACGGGCTTGCTGCAACTTCTGTTCATCGGCGGTAGGGCGTTTCACCCCGGCCGGAATCGTCGTGTCGATCGGCTGGGTGGCGTCCTGGTCCACCGCCTGATCGGCTGAGGGGTCATCGTCCAGTGCCTCGGTGTCGCCGGTTTCGTCAGGCTCGGTGGATGCCTCGTCGAAGAGATCACCGAAGTCGATCACTTCGGTGGCTTGGTCTTTCGTGCGCTTTGCGGACTTCTTCGACTCGCGGCCGGCCCCATCCGATCCGAGAGATTCCGTCGTATCGGGATGATTCGGGTGATCGTCGAGCACCGCAGTGGCGTAGGCCTGCTGACCGGCGGACTGACGATCGAGGTGGTCCGCGTCGTTATCGGTGAGCTCCCCGTCGTCAGCCCGGTTGTTGCGGGACCGTCGCCAGAAGCGCAACAGCCCACCTGAGGCCCGGCGTGGCTTCTTCGGCTCGCCGGGCTGCCCGACAGCGTCGTGTTGGTACAGGTAAGACTGATCGTGTCCAGATTCGCGACGATAGTCCTGTGGTTCCTCGCTGTGTTCAGACGGGTCCTGTCCGGTCAGCCACTGATACATGCCCACGATGCGGGCGGGAATCTTCCCGACTGGGGTGGCGGTCAACACCAGCAGGCCAAAGACCAACAGCACGATCATCAGCACCCACACGGGGACCGGGGTGATCAGTGAGACCAGTGGGTCGGTAACAATAAAGCCCAGTACTCCTCCGGAACTGAGCATTTCCTGAAGCGAGCCGGCAACCGGCGGGTTGGAAAACGCCAACTGTGCGATACCGGCACCGCAGATCATCATGATCACCAGTCCGATCGAGATCCGTCCGTTGGCCCGGTCAGCTTCCGGGTACCGGAAGAGTCGCACGGCGAGGATGACCAGGGCCACTGGGAGAAACAAAGCCATCCATCCGAAGGTTCCGGCGGCCACGCCATGGACGATGTGACCGTACCCGGGCACATCGCGTAAGCCCCACCATTCCACCGAGGCAATGATCGTGGCCACGAGTACTAAGAAGAAGCCGGTGCCGTCGCGACGATCTTGGGGCGGGATGTGGCGGTCGGGCCCGATTTTGCGCACACCGGCGCCGATTGGGGTGGCAAACATCATCCAGAACCCGCGTAGCACCCGGACAACCCACGGACTGGTCGGGTCGGTGGTTTCGTACGCTAAATGCACGGTCTCATCGGCACCTGCGTTCTTCTTCGACGAAGAGCTGGAGGTCTTCGACGACCGTGCTGGGGAAGTTTCAGTCGCCATAAGGCCTTATTCTACCGCGCTCTAGCGACTGAGACAGGATGCGACGTACCTTATTGATATTGAGCGCGTAGCTCAGGTCGTGCCTCACGTATCGTGAGCGCGAAGCCATAGTGTGAACGCATGGATAAGGACATTGTCTCGATGAGTGCTCGGATTGAAGTCACCAA
>NZ_QHLO01000017.1:0-38323 GCF_003185945.1 Auritidibacter sp. NML120636 | reverse complement strand
AAAAACCCACCACTGGCCAAACCACAACCCCAAAACCAACGAGGCAAAAAAGAGGCCATGGCAACCAAACAAAAAAAATTTGGCATCAACAAACTTGGCACACTATCGAGTTATCAAACAACCGTTCGTAGAAACAGAAGAAGAGGTTTTCAACTTCCCATTTCTCAAGGTTTCCACGATAGTCACTCGATGTTCACCTCGTCAAATCAGATCTTCACCTGATTTTCAGAAGCGAATTCGAACCCAACGTGGAAGAGAACCGGATTCGTAGCTTAGCAGATGATCTCTCTGCGTTGCAAATTCTGTTCTCGATGCTGTCTCTTCTTGGCCGCTCGTTCAGCGGGCTTGGTCTCTGACAGCAATGAATACTTTACACACACCTCGTGCAAAAAACAAAATCGGCGGAACCGTCGGGTTCTACCGCATGATTCCGCCAATTTTAGGCTGATAGCGACGGTGTGCGCGAAAACTATTTTCTGTGACCCCGCTCTCACGTTGGGGCTAGTCAGCTGGTTCTTTCGCCCTAGAGCGCGCTGAGGTCCACGAAGGCTAGATTCTTCTTGCCTCGACGCACGAAGAGGTACTTCCCATGCAGGGCCTTTTCGGCCCCAAACTGCTCTTCGGGGTCGGGAATTTTCTCGTTATTGACGGAGGCGCCACCATCGCTGACGGTTCGCCGTGCCGAGGACCTGGATTTTTCCAGGCCTGTAGCAACGAGCAAGTCAACTATGGTGAGCGCGGAAGAGTCCAGGGCTCCTGGCTCGGGCTGTGGTAGTTCGGCCCCTGCCGCAGCTAAGGTCTGCTCGTCAATTTGAGCCAATTCGCCGCGGCCGAAGAGCGCAGCCGAAGCGTCAATGACCTGTCGGGTTTGTTCTTCGCCGTGCACCAGACTAGTCACCAACCATGCCAAAATTTTCTGGGCCTCACGCAAATGTGGTTGCTCTTTGACCTTCGTCTCATAGTCTGCAATCTGATCCCGGGTGAGGAACGTGAAGACTTTCAACCGGTCGATCACGTCTGCATCGGCGGTATTGAGCCAGAACTGGTAGAAGGTGTAGGGCGAACACATCTCAGGATCGAGCCAGATCGCATTGCCTTCAGATTTACCGAATTTGGTACCGTCCGCGTTGGTGATCAGCGGAGTCCCGAAGGCGTGGACATGTTGACCTTCAACTTTGCGGACCAACTCGGTTCCGGAGGTGAGGTTTCCCCACTGGTCAGAACCACCGGTTTGTAGCACGCAACCGTAACGACGGTAGAGCTCCAGAAAGTCGTAGCCCTGCAAGATCTGGTAGGAGAACTCGGTGTAGGAGATGCCTTCTTCAGATTCGAGTCTGTTGGCTACGATTTCTTTTTTGATCATGGTTCCCACGCGGAAGAACTTACCAATATCGCGTAAGAAATCCAGGGCCGAAAGCTGCCCGGTCCAGTCCAGGTTGTTCACCATGGTGGCGGCATTGTCCCCGGCGTCGAACTCCAAATAGTTCGAAACCTGGTCTTGCAGAGAATTGACCCACTCGGCCACGAGGGCCTTATCGTTCAGAGTCCGTTCTGTGGTTTGTCGCGGGTCTCCGATCAGTCCGGTGAATCCTCCGACCAACGCCAGGGGTTTGTGTCCCGCCAGCTGCAGTCGGCGCATCACCAGCAGTTGAACCAGGTGCCCAAGATGAAGCGACGCTGCTGTCGGGTCGAAGCCACAATAGTAGGTGATGGGTTCTCCAGCAAGCACTTTTTCCAGTGCTTGTTCATCGGTACTGACATGTGCCAGTCCTCGCCACTTCAGCTCCTGCCAAATATTGTCAAAGGACGGATCATTGGCTTGTGGTACGGAAATTTCACCTGGAGTAGTCACACACCACAACATACCAGTTTCTATCTGGACTCTGGTGCATCCTCCCCACAGTCAGTGCTTGGAGTAGTTAAGCTCAGGCTGTCTCAACGGCGTGACAGTGTTGTTCCAATGGTGCGGGAAGCTCCTCGGGACTGTCGGTGGTGATCATCCGTAAAATTTGGGTGGCTCGGGTCATGGCCACGTAGAGGTCACCGATCGAGCCCTCGGCTTCGGCCACAATCTGTTGGGGCTCGACGATCACCACGGCGTCGTATTCGAGTCCCTTGGATTCATAGGCTGTCACCAGGACCAGATCCCGGTCGTGACGGAGTCCTTGTCCCCACCAGATGCGCTCAGGAAAGGCCGAGGACAAGTTCTGACCGGTCGTGTCGATAAGTGCCTCGGGCACCACGACGGCGATCAGTGCCGCGGGCAGGTCGGTGGCCAACCGATTAATCACCTCATGCAGATGCCTGTCTCGATCACCGACACCAACAACATCAATACGTGGACGGTCCTCACCGGCGCGAAGCGCTTTCGGAGTGGAGATGTTCGCCCCGTGACGGGTGGCAACTTCGGCGGCCAAGTCGGCAATGGTGGCCGGTGTTCGGTAGTTCACGCTCAGTTCCATCTCGCGGGTCACCTGATCCGCGAAGGGCTCCAGACGTTGCCGCCACGTGGTGGTGTCGGCGTTGGAGGACTGCGCAATATCGCCAACGATGGTGAAAGACTTGATCGGGCATCGGCGGAACAGCACCCGCCACTGCATCGGGGTCAATTCTTGACCTTCATCCACAATGACGTGCCCGTAGGTCCAGCCCCGATCGGTGATAGCGTGCTCAGCAGCGCTACGCCGGACGTGCTGAGGTCCTTGTGACCGGGCCAGGGCCTCGGCAGTCACGACACCATCGACTCCGAGGTCTTCCAGGCTCTGGTGCACATTCTCCAACGTTGCTTCAGCATTGGCGAGGTCACGTTCGTATTGACGTTGCTCGGCGCGTTGTACCGCGCGGGTAGTGGCGTCCACCGCCCCGAGCAGTTCAGCCAGTTCATCCAAGAGTGGCACATCAGAGACCGTAAAAGGCGCGTGGGGTTCACGGAGCAACGCCAGCAACTCGTGGTTGTCGAGCATATAAGCCGCATCGACGAGTAGGCGCGGGGTGGACAGTAACTCGTCGAGAACTTTTTCTGGGCTCAACGGCATCCAACACATGTTCAGGATGCGCCGCACGTCCACAGACTGGCGGATTTCGGTGGGCACATAGGACCGGTCGGCCTCGTTCTTGCCTGCGGACCCGGCGGCAAGTTCGGCGATCATCTGATCGCTCAGAACGTCGACGACCTCGTTGACGAAGACTTCTCGGGCTTGGTTGTGGGCCAGTCCGGAATGGCGTGCTTTCTTCAGCGCAGCGTCGACGACCTGGGGTGTCAGGGTCAGCGTAATGGTTTCAACCTTCAACTCACGCGGGGTAGTGATCCGGCGTTGCCGGGCCTGGACCGCGTGGCGCATCACGTCAGCCATCACCGCACGTCCTTTGATGCGAGCCACGTCCCGAGAGGTTTCGGCAACGGCCTTGAGCCCGGGATACAGCTCCGCCAGAGAACTCATCACCACACCGTTTTCGCCCAGGGAAGGTAACACCTGGTCAATGTAATTCATGAACGCTTCCGAGGGGCCCACCAATAGTACGCCGGAGGACTCCAAGCGTTGCCGGTGGGTGTACAGCAAATACGCAGCCCGGTGCAGGGCCACGGCCGTCTTGCCGGTCCCGGGGCCTCCCTGAACCACCAAGACGCCGGACAGCGGGGACCGGATGATCTCATCTTGTTCAGCTTGAATGGTCGCCACAATGTCGCCCATGCGTCCGGTGCGCCGGGCGGTGACCGCACTCAGCAATGCCGAGGAACGATACTGGATATCTTCATCGACCAGATCTGCATCAAGCACGTCATCATCAAAGCCCACGACCCGTCGGCGTGACATCAACAGGTGACGGCGTCGTTGAACCGTCCCACGGTTCTGCGCGGTGGCCTGGTAGAACGCAGCTGATTCCGGGGCGCGCCAGTCGATCAGTAGCCGGGAGTGATCCGCCGAGCTCAGACCGATCCGTCCGATATAGCGTGGGTCCTCGTTCTCGGTGTCAAGCCGGCCGAATACCAGGCGATCTTCGACGGCGTCGAGTTGAGCGATCCGGTCCTCGTACTGGGTGGCAAAGGCATCACGCTCGGATTGGTTCTGCAAGGATCCTTGCGCGCCGGATTTACGCACCCGGGCTAGTTGTTCCCGCTTTTCAGCGCGTAGCTGGTCAAGCCGAGCGTAGAGCTGCTCAACATAGCGTTGTTCCCGGGCGAGTTCATCCCGGTAGGTTTCAGGAAGGTGATCGTGGGCGTCGGAGCAGGACTGATCAACGTGCATATGTCACCTGTTTCACCGGCACTGGACTACAGCAGGCCGGTGGGGTTGGAGTCGATGAAGTCACGGACACGATGTAATTGTGCTTTGAATTCTTCCAGCTGTTGAGCCACCGCCTCCGGGGCGGTTCCGCCCTGGGCGTTGCGGGCGCTGAGGGACCCGTGGGTCGTCAACACCTCCCGCACTGCGGGAGTGAGGTGTACGGAGACGGAGGCAAACTCCTCATCGGTGAGATCCCAGAGTTCCACTCCGCGTCGTTCGGCGATTTTGACGGCTTCGCCAGACAACTCGTGAGCAACCCGGAACGGTACGCCCCGTCGGACCAGCCATTCGGCGATATCGGTGGCCAGCGCGAAACCTTCCGGGGCCAGTTCGGCCATCTTCTCGGTATTGAATTCCAAGGTAGCAATCATGCCAGAGACCGCCGGCAACAAGATTTCCAGGTTGTCCACGGCGTCAAAGACGGGCTCTTTATCTTCCTGCAGGTCCCGGTTGTAGGCCAACGGCAGACCTTTGAGCGTGGTCAACAGGCCGGTGAGATCACCAATGAACCGTCCGGATTTACCCCGGGCGAGTTCAGCGACGTCGGGGTTCTTCTTCTGTGGCATGATGGACGAGCCGGTCGAGAAAGCATCAGCTAAGGTGGCGAAATTGGCTTCTTTCGTCGCCCAGAAGATCACTTCTTCGGAGATTCGGGAGAGGTCGATGCCGATCATGGCCACGATCCAGAGGAATTCAGCGAAAATATCCCGAGCAGCGGTACCATCAATGGAATTGAACACCGCGGAATCAAATCCCAACTCTGTGGCAACCCTATTGGGGTCCAATCCCAGGGTCGACCCGGCCAGTGCGCCGGAGCCATAGGGCGATACCGCGGCGCGAACATCCCAGTCTTGCAGACGTTGCAGATCGCGTAGCATCGCCCAGGCGTGGGCCAAAAGGTGGTGGGACAGCAACACCGGTTGGGCGTGCTGCAGGTGAGTACGCCCCGGCATGGGCGCGTAGGGGTGGGACTCTGCCTGATCAACCAATGCTTGCACGACCGTCTGTAACCGGCCACCGATGATGCGGGCATGATCACGCAGGTACATTCTGCCCATGGTCGCAATTTGGTCGTTGCGCGACCGACCGGCTCGCAGTTTTCCACCCAGTTCTTCGCCGGCGCGTTCTAACAGTCCACGTTCCAGGGCACCATGAACGTCTTCATCAGTCTCGGCTGGCTGAAATTTTTCAGAAAGCACATCGGCTTCCAGCGTGTCCAGGGCCTCGAGCATCCCGGCAAGTTCGTCCTCGGTGAGCAACCCGCTACGGTACAACACGCGGGCGTGGGCACGCGAACCGGCGATATCGTAGCGGGCCAGTCGCCAGTCGAAGTCGGTGGATTTACTCAGCGCTGCCACGGCTTGGTTGGGGCCACCGGAGAATCGCCCTCCCCACAGCGACCCTTGATTGGTGCCGTGGCGCGGTGCGGGTTGGCCTGGAGATGTGGAGGAACCGCTCATGCGTGTGTGTTGTCCCCTCAGAACTGTGTCGGATGAATCAAAAAGTTACCACCTCCACTTTAGCGACTTTGTGGTCTGAAGAAACACGCTGGGAGAGATCATCGGTCTACGGGCGACTTCAAGCCACCGGCAGGGTGTTCTAGAGTGGGACCATGGCTGATTCTGCAACACCGACCCCGGAACATTCCGGTCCCGAACCCCAGTTGAGTGACGAGCAGATCGAGTTTCTGCATACGCTGTTCGATGCGGCTCGCGAGGGGAAAGTCCAGATGCTGTCTTCGGCGATTGATCAAGGGATCCCGGTCAATCTCGCCAATGCCAATGGTGATACGTTCCTGATTCTGGCGACCTACCGCAACCAGCCCGAGGTGGTCAGCGCCCTGCTGGAACGCGGTGCGGATGTCAACGCCACGAATCAGCGGGGTCAGTCCGCACTGACCTGCGCGGTATTCCTGCAGGACAAAGGCCTGGTCCAACAACTACTCGAGGCCGGTGCGGACCCTGAGCTGGGTGCCCAGTCAGCACGAGCCACCGTAGAGTTCATGGACCTGCCCGCTATGAAGGACGTGCTGGACCAGCACCAACGCTAGCCCTCGGAGCGCCCGCTATTCGCCGAGCTGGCCACCGGCCATATTCAAGAACATCGTGGCGAGTCGATGACCGGTCGTAGTTTCACGGGCGATCACGAGAATCGCATCATCGCCGGCAATGGTACCTAGCACCTCGTCCAGTCGCGCCTGGTCAATGCAGGAGGCCAAAAATTGTGCGGCTCCTGGCGGGGTGCGGACCACCACTAAGTTCCCGGAGGCCTCGGCGGAGACCAACAGCTCCCGACAGAGCCCAGCCAGCCGCGCCAGCGCTTTGGCTCGAGGGCCACTCAACGGTGTCTGCTCTAGATCACCGGTCTGCGCGTTCTGCGAGCGCTGCTGCGCATCGGCGTCAGGCCCCAGGTCCGGAACCACATACACCAGTTCTCCCCCGGCGTCCCGGGCCCGGGAGGCGCCGAGTTCGACCAGATCACGGGAGAGCGTGCCCTGAGTGACCTCCACTCCCTGCTGGGCGAGCATGGCCCGCAATTGAGCCTGGGAACTGACCGGATAGTCGGCCAACAGAGACCGGATGTGGGCCTGCCGAGCCGTCTTAGTGCCCGGCGTGTTGGGTTTACTGCGCGGTGTGCTAGCACGTTTGTCCATGAGACTGACCTAAACGCTTCTGCCCAGTCGCTGAGCCGATCGGTGCGCTTCCGGAAGGGACACATCTGCAGGAATATCAGCCCGCCCCGAGGCATAGAGTAACCAGGCCACCAGAGCTTTCTGAGCGTGTAGCCGATTTTCGGCTTCATCAAAAACGACCGACTGAGGCCCATCGATCACCTCGGCTGCTACTTCTACACCGCGGTAGGCCGGCAGACAGTGCAGGAAGATCGCATCGTGAGCGGCCTGAGCCATGGCCGCCTGATCGACCGTGTAGTCGCTCAAGACGCTCAGGCGCTGTGCTTTCTCTTCCTCGTAGCCCATGGAGATCCAGGTATCGGTAACTACCACGTCGGCACCGTACAGCGCCTCTGCAGGGTCGTGTGTGACAGTCACCGACCCGCCGGTGTGATTAGCTCGTTGCTGAGCTGCCTGCACGATCTCGGTGCGGGGAACATATCCTTCGGGACCGGCGACCCGAACGTGCATGCCTGCGGTCGCTGCGCCGAGCAGGTAGGAGTTCGCCATATTGTTGGCGGCATCCCCCAGGTAGGCCAGGGTCAGCCCACGGGCACGACCTTTGTGCTCGATCACCGTTTGCAGGTCCGCCAGGATTTGGCAGGGGTGGTAATCATCGGTCAGAGCGTTGACCACCGGTATATGAGAGTATTCGGCCAGTTCCTCCAGCCCGGCCTGAGCATAGGTGCGCCAGATGACCACCGACACCATACGTTCAAACACGCGAGCAGAATCAGCGATGGTTTCTTTATGACCCAACTGGGACTCGCCCGGGTTGATCACCAGCGGGTGACCGCCCAATTCGGCGATCCCGGCGGCAAAAGAGATCCGAGTACGGGTTGAGGTTTTGTCAAACATCACAATCCCGGTCTGGGGGCCGGACAACGGGCGGTGACGATACGGTTCGGCCTTGATCTGCTGGGCGAGCTGGAGAACTTCGGCTTGTTCTTCGGGACTCAGATCGGTGTCGATCAGAAAGTGACGCACCCCGGCACCTGCTTCCTGCGTGGTGGCGGTAGTCGGTGTTGTACTCATCATGTCTCTTTTCTTGTCTCCTGCGGTGACGCGGTAGCGGTCTACCGGGTGTGATTCTGGCCGGCTGTCGCGACAAGCGCGGGGAGCCGCTGGTAGAACGAGTCCAGCTGCTCGTCAGTGACCACCAGGCTGGGGGCCAACCGCAACGTGGTTGGCGAGGTGGCGTTGATGAGAAAACCTGCCTCGGCGGCAGCCGTGACGACTCGAGCCGCCAGGTGCGGTGTGTTGAGGTCGTCCCGGGCGGGGCGTGGCTGGTCGGCTGGCTGGTCGGGTATCGACACATCGATCCCGGCCCAGGCGCCGTAGACGCGCACAGTCTCGATCCCCTCGATCTCGGTGAGATGTGTGGCCATGGAGCGCCCGATGGCCTGGGCCCGCTCCAGCAAGTTCTCCTCTTCCAGGGTGTGCAGGACCTCCAGGGCTACCGCACAGGCTAGCGGGTTGCCACCGAAGGTGGTGCCGTGTTGACCGGCGCTCAGTGCCATCGAGGTGGCCTTGTTCAGACACACCGTCGCCCCGATCGGGAATCCTCCGCCCAGAGATTTGGCCAAGGTCATCACATCGGGCACCACAGGACGTTTTTGCCCAGTCACGGCCGGATTTTGATAAGCGAACCAGGTTCCGGTGCGTCCAGACCCGGATTGCACCTCGTCGAAGATCAATAGCGCGCCATATCGATCGCATAGGTCGCGCACCGCAGCAAGGTATCCGGCCGGGTACCCGTGGACCCCGGATTCGCCTTGAACCGGTTCGATCAACACCGCAGCCACCGTCTCATCGACAGCGGCTACCATCTGGTCGAGATCGCCGGCAGGCACTCGAGTGATCGCCGGTAGCAGCGGCTCGAAAGGATCCCGGTAGGCCTGCCTAGCCGTGACACTCACCGCCCCTAGGGTACGACCGTGGAAGGCCTGCTCCACGCAGATGATGCGGGTCTTGTGCTCGCTGAGCTGTTTGCCGTAGGCGCGAGCAATTTTCAGGGCGGCTTCATTTGCTTCAGAACCGGAGTTCGAGAAGAACACGGACCCGTCGGGCGCCTGGGCTAACTCGAGGAGTTTTTCAGCCAGCTCAACCTGAGCCGGTGAGGTAAACAGGTTGGAGATGTGGCCCAAAGTTGCCGCTTGCGCCGACAGGGCGGCCAGGATCCGCGGATGGGCGTGACCGAGAATGTTCACGGCAATTCCGCCGAGCAGATCCAGGTATTCTGCACCGTCTGCATCCCAGACGGTTGCCCCACGACCACGCACCAGCACCCGTTGCGGGGTGCCAAAAACTCCGGTGACGGTCTGCTGATAACGCTGCAAGTAGTCCCGTTGCATGGAGTCGGGATGAGTGGAATCCGGGTCCGTCATCAGTGGCCTCCTGTGGTGTTGAGGGTAAGAACTTCTGGGTGGTCGTCGGGAAGTACCTGGGTGCCGACTCCAGCGGAGGTGAAGATCTCCAACAGCATCGAGTGTTCTTCCCGACCGTCTACGATGTGAGCCTGGGGAACTCCGGCTTCGACGGCTTCGACGCAGGCGCTCATCTTCGGGATCATGCCCGATTCCAGCGTGGGGAGCAACTCCTTCAGAGCGCTGACTCCGATGGTGGACACCAGGGAGTCGCGATCTGGCCAGTTGCTATAAAGCCCTTCCACATCCGTGAGAATCAATAGCTTAGAGGCACCCAAGGCTACCGCGACAGCGGTGGCTACGGTATCGGCATTGATGTTGAGGACCTGGCCGGTAGGCTCTCCGTTGTCGTCGAACTCGGGCGCGACCGAGGAGATCACTGGGATATGTCCGGAGTCAATGATGGTCTGGATCGCTCCCGGAGCAACGTGGTCGATCTCCCCGACCAGTCCCAGATCGGCTGATTCGCCCTCGATTTTTACCTTCCGACGGCGGGCCCGGAAGATCGCGGCGTCTTCACCGGACAAGCCCATGGCGTAGGGGCCACGAGAATTCAGCAAGCCCACCAGATCTCGGCCCACCTGACCGGTCAGCACCATACGCACGACCTGCATGGATTCCTCGGTGGTGACCCGCAATCCTCCTCGAAATTCGGAATCAATCTGCAGCCGGTCCAGCATCGCGTTGATTTGAGGGCCACCACCGTGAACCACCACTGGATGGATGCCGGCGTGGTGCAAGAAGGTAATGTCTTCAGCGAAAGCCTGCCGAAGGGATTCCGACACCATCGCATTGCCACCGTATTTGACCACCACAGTGGTTCCAGAAAAACCGCGAATCCAGGGTAAGGCTTCAATAAGCACCTGGGATTTTTGGGCAGCAATCCGGCGGTCGTGGCGATGGGCTTGCACATCTTCGGTCACGAGAAGGGACCTTTCGTCATCGGTCATGGGGCAGCAAAAAAATACAAGAAAGGCTGGTGCGCTAGCGGGATTCAGGACGAGTATTCGGCGTTGACCGCAACATAGTCGTAGGTCAGATCGTTAGTCCAGATAGTAGCGGTGTGTTCACCGGCGTGGAGGTCAATGATCACCCGTGCCTCGCGTGGGGAGAGATCGACCAAAGAGCGGTCCTCGCCCATGCCCCCGGCCCGGCAAACCTGGATGCCATTGATGGTGACATCGATCTGATCGGGATCGTAATCACCGTCGACGGTACCCACCGCCGAGATCACGCGACCCCAGTTCGGGTCCTGGCCGTAGATGGCAGTCTTGAAAAGGTTGGAGCGACTCACGGCCCGGGCGATTGTCTCAGCTTCGGCCACGGTGCTGGAGTTGACGACGGTGACGGCAATATCATGCTGGGCACCTTCGGCATCCGCGATAATCTGGCGAGCTAATAGGGCGCAGACCTCGTTGAGCCCGGCCTGGAACTCTGCTGGATCGGGTCTAACCCCGCTGGCGGCGTTGGCCAGCAATAACACGGTGTCGTTGGTCGACATACACCCGTCCGAATCGGCACGGTTAAAGCTGAGAGCCACTGCCTGTTGCAACATGCTCTGTAATTGGCCGGCCTCGAGCTGGGCATCGGTGGTAATCACCGCCAGCATCGTGGCCATCCCGGGCGCAATCATTCCAGCCCCTTTAGCCATGCCACCGATGTGGTATCCGGTGGTAGTGGTGGCCACCGCAGTCTTGGAGCGGGTATCGGTGGTCATGATGGCTTCGGCGGCATCATCGCCTCCCGCAACACTCGCGCTGTCCAGTGCCAGGTCAAGACCGTCCACGAGTTCCCGGATCTTCAGCCGTTCGCCGATGAGCCCGGTCGAGCACACCTGAATTCGGTCGGCAACTGTGTCCAACAACTCAGCGGCTCGTTGCGCGGTGTCAGAGGCGTCTTGGTCGCCAATCTTTCCAGTGCAGGCATTTGCACCACCGGAGTTGAGCACCACCGCATCGGCCTGATACCCACTGGATTTCAGCGCCTCTAGGGACCACTTCACCGGAGCGGCTTTGACCTTATTGGAGGTAAAAACTCCAGCCGCCTGCTGATCGGGTCCGTCGTTGATGATAACGGCCAGGTCTTTTGCCCCGGATTCTTTAATACCGCTGGCAACACCGGCGGCCCGGAACCCTTTGGCTTGTGTTACGCTCACGGGGAAACTCCTGTCTGGGTCAGTCCACGGGACTCCTCAAGTCCCAGGGCAATATTCATCGATTGAATTGCACCACCGCCAGTGCCTTTGGTGAGGTTATCGATCGCACAACTGACAATCACGCGCTGGGCGTGCTCATCAACAGCCAGTTGCATCACCGCATGATTCGAACCCACCACCATAGCGGTAGCTGGCCACTGTCCTTCGGGCAACACATGCACGAACGCTTCGTCAGCATAAGCCTGTTCCCACGCCTGCCTGACCGAGGTCGCCGAGACTCCCGTCCGGAGCCGAGCGGTAGCGGTGGTCAGGATCCCGCGGGCCATGGGCGCCAGCGTCGGGGTGAAGGACACCTGCACCGGCTCACCGGCAGCCCAGGTCAATCCTTGCTCAATTTCTGGAGTATGCCGGTGCACGCCGCCCACCCCATAGGGGCTCATCGACCCCATCACTTCCGAACCCAGCAAATGAGGTTTCAGCGATTTCCCGGCCCCGGACGTACCGGAGGCAGCCACGATGACCACATCGGAGGTTTCCAACAGTCCAGCACTGAACCCGGGGCTCAGGGCCAGCAAATTCGAGGTCGGATAGCAACCGGGTACGGCAATCCGCCGAGTTCCCCGTAGCATCTCGCGTTGACCCGGTAGTTCTGGCAGACCATAGGGCCAGTGTCCGGCGTAATCGGTTCCGTAGAATTTCTCCCAGCTTTGTTCAGATGTCAGGCGGTGATCAGCGCCGGCATCGATGACCAGGGTGTTCTCTGGTAGCTGGGCTGCAATCTCGCCCGAGGCGCCATGTGGCAGTGCCAGGAACACCACATCGTGACCAGATAAAACCTCGGCCGTGGTCTCTTCCAAGACCCGATCAGCTAAGGGAATCAAGTGGGGTTGGAGTTCGCCGAGTCGCTGTCCCGCGTTGGAATGGGCGGTGATGGCTCCAATGGTCACTTCGGGATGATTGACTAGCAGGCGCAACACTTCGCCACCGGCGTATCCGGAGGCACCCGAAACGGCTACAGAAATACACATAGGGGCCAGCCTACGTCACCATCACCCGATTATGCACTCTGTGACATATTTATGCATTCAGTACGTGTCATGTCTTTTGTGACTGATTTCTCAGAAGCTGTCGATTAGCGTAGTGACTATGGAACATTTTGAGATCCCCACCACCCACCACGCCGCTATCGTCTCCGATGCCGGTGGCGTGGAAAACTTCTCATGGTCTGAAACCTCTGTCCCCGCCCCCGGCCCCGAAGAAGTCCTGATCACCACGGCCGCTGTGGGGCTCAACTTCATTGAGACCTATCAACGTTCCGGCGTGTACTCGGTGGACTACCCCTTTATCCCGGGCACCGAAGGCGCCGGGACCGTGGTGGCTCTCGGAGAGGACGTCACCGACGTGGCCCTCGGGCAGCGGGTGGCTACCGCCGCAGGTCGGGGCACCTATGCCGAGCACTTTGTGGCCCCTGCTTCCCAGTTATTACCCGTGCCCGATGCGATGGATTTGGTCACCGCAGCTGCATTACCTCTGCAGGGCTTGACCGCTCATTATCTCGCTCGTTCGACATTCCCCGTTGCCCCCGGTGATGCGGTTCTCATCCATGCTGGCGCTGGTGGCGTGGGGTTGTTACTCACCCAGTTGTGTGTGCATTGGGGCGCTACCGTTTACACCACTGCCTCCACCGATGCAAAGAGGCAACTGTCCCGCCAAGCTGGAGCAGAGCACTGTTTCGACTACGAGAATTTCGCGGAAGAGATTGCTGAAGTTACCGGTGGTCGCGGTGTCGATGTCGTCTATGACGGTGTCGGAGCCTCAACCTTCGACGGCTCTTTGGAGGCGCTGAAGGTTCGTGGCATGATGGTGCTCTTCGGTGGAGCTTCGGGGCAAGTACCGCCCTTTGATCTGCAACGGCTGAACTCCGCCGGCGGGCTGTACATCACGCGTCCGGCCCTGAGCCACTACACCGCCACAGCCGAGGAAACTGCCTCTCGAGCCCGCGAACTCTTCGATGGACTCGAGCAGGGCTGGTTGACCTTGCGAATCGACCAAACCGTGCCACTGTCCGAGGTGGGAGGCGCACATACCGCTTTGGAGTCTCGTCAGACGACGGGCAAGACCGTGTTGACGGTGTAGTCTCTCATCACCGCGGGGCTCACCGCGTCCCGGGGGCATCGGCCCATGAGCCGATCTGGCTGATTTAGACGAACAGCCCCGAAATCGTGGCGTAGAGTAGCCCGGCGATGACGACCAGCGCGATCACGCCGACGGCAATCCGTTGGATCTGACCCCGTTTGCGGTCCTCGTCGCTGGGCGGTACCTCACGTTCGAGTTCCCACGGGTCTGGGTCGCTCATCGTAGGTGCGCTCCTAACTCTTGTTCCGCGCGAGCCACGGCAGCCAACCGCACTTCAGAGGCTTCATCATTGGTGAGTGTTTTGTGGTGGTCCCGGAACCGCAAATTGAAGGCCAGGGACTTCTTGCCGTGCTCCACTCCGGCGCCACGGTAGACGTCGAAGAGGGCGATCTCTTCCAAGAGCTCACCGGCGGCCTCCTCCAACACACGCTTCACCTGGGCAGCCGGCATGGCTTCATCCACCACCAACGCCACGTCTTGAGTGACCGCAGGATAGGGGCTGACTGCACGGGCTTCCACTACCTCGGGGACCTCATCGAGCAACCGATCCAGGTCCAGTTCCACTGCCGCGACACGTTCTGGCAGGTGTTGTTGCTGGACGTATTTGGGGAGCAACTCGCCGGCATAACCGAGCACGGATCCACTGGCGGTGACCAATTCAGCGCAACGGCCGGGATGGAAGGCCTGATGGGCGCCCTGACGAACCTCTAACGCCACACCGACGGCATCGGCAATGTTCAGGGCTGTACCGATGGCGTCTTCCCAGTCGTAGGGGGTCGGTTCGAAGCCCGGTCCGGGTGTTGCCGCGTGACCGGCGAACACCGCAGCCACGTAGTGAGGTTGGTGGGGCACGCTGTTGACGATGCGTTCCAATACCTCGGGTGCGGGATGGACACCGACGCCGGGAATCTCCGACACGGCGTCCGAGGAGGCCTCCGGGTGGAACACCAAGCCGGTTTCAAACAGCGCCACGTCTTTGAAACCGCGAGATATGTTGCGGTGCAAGGTGGTCACCAAACCGGGCAACATCGAAGTGCGTAACCATCCCAGCTCGGCAGAAAGCGGATTGGCCAGATGTACCATCTGTTGTTGGGCACCGACCTGCTCGTCGGCGGAACCAAAGAACCGGTTGTCCGACTCAGCCACGAAGGGATACGACAGGACTTCCACAAGTCCCGAAGCCGCCAGGGTCTCCGATACGTTGCGACGCAGCCGCTGACGCGGGGTGAAACCACGCCCGGCCGGTGCTACGGGCAACCGTGATGGGATCTTGTCGTAGCCAACCAGGCGAGCAATTTCTTCCGTCAGGTCTTCGGCAATGGTCAGATCAAACCGCCAGGATGGGACGGTGACCCGGTAGGTGGTGCCAGACTGTTCATCGGAATGCTGGGTGACCTTGCACCCAATCTGTTCCAACACCTCGTCAATCTGCTCGGTGGTGAACTCGTACCCGATGCGTTGGGTTGGGAAGTCAGCTGCCATCTCAACGACGGTCGGCTCGGGACGTTCGCCGATATCGGTGACACCCTCATCAGCAACACCACCGGCCAGTTCCACGAGGAGCTGGACGGCGCGTTCGGCGGCTTCGTCGCAAATCTCCCAGTCCACACCGCGCTCGTTGCGACGCGAGGCTTCTGAGGGGAGCTTGTGGCGACGCTTGGTCCGGGCGACAGAAACCTGATCGAAATGGGCAGACTCGATCACAATATCGGTGGTTTGTTCGGTCACTTCGGTGGCCAAACCACCCATCACGCCGGCCAGCCCGATCGGACCGGAGTCGTCAGCGATCAACAGGTCTTCGGGATCCAGTGTGCGGGTCTTGCCGTCGAGGGTTTCGAGCGTTTCTCCGGACGCGGCACGCCGAACGCGCAGAGCGCCGTTCAGCCGGTCACGATCGTAAAAGTGCAGGGGCTGTCCCATCTCCAGCATGACATAGTTGGAAATGTCCACCGGCAACGACAGCGAACGAATGCCAGCCAGTCGCAGTCGTTGTGCCATCCACACCGGAGTCGCACCGGTAGTATCCACGCCAGTTACGGTGCGGGTCACAAAACGGGTTGCTCCCGGGTTGCCGTGGATCGGTGCCTGATCGTCCAGCACGACCGGATACCCGGAATCGTTGGGCACAGGAGGGTGCACGGATTCTGCCGGGTCGATACTCGTGGTCCCGGTGGCGTGACCGTACTCGCGAGCGACACCACGCAGGGAAAGAACGTAGGACCGGTCAGCGGTGACGTTAATTTCGGCGGCTTCGTCATCGAGGCCTAGTAGCTCGATCACATCGGTACCGGGCTCTGGGTCCAACCCCCAGTCCCCCAGCACGATGATCCCCTCATGGCCTTCGCCCAGACCGAGTTCTTTCTCGGAGGCGATCATGCCGGCTGAGATATGACCGTAGGTTTTCCGCGCGGAGATGCGGAAATCACCGGGAAGGACGGCTCCCGGCAGGGTGACGACAACTTTGTCTCCGGGCTCGAAATTGTGTGCTCCGCAGATCACGCCCTGGACGCCATCGACTGCGATGCCCTCGCCTTCCAGAGTTTGGCTGGCTCCGTCGGGCACGACCTGGACGTGACACCAGTTGACGGTTTTGCCGTTGGAATGTTCTTCCGGGGTTTTGTCCAAGACCTTGCCGACCACAATCGGTCCGGACAGCTCATCGAGGGGACGGTGCACGTCTTCCTCTTCGAGTCCAACGCTGACCAGATCGGCCATGAGATCTTCGGCAGTAGCGCCAGCGGGAAGCTGGGTGAATTCACGAAGCCAAGAAAGTGGAATCCGCATACCTTAGATCTCCAATCCAAACTGTTGAGAAAAGCGAATGTCGCCTTCAATCATGTCGTGCATGTCGGCAACATCATTCCGAAACATCAGGGTGCGTTCCACACCCATGCCGAAGGCGAATCCGGAATATTCATCAGGGTCGACACCAGCTGCCCGCAAGACGTTGGGGTGCACCATGCCACACCCACCCCACTCAATCCACTGTGGGCCTCCTTTGGCACCGGGGTGCCAAATGTCCATTTCCGCACTGGGCTCGGTGAAGGGGAAGTAGTTGGGGCGCAACCGGATGGCTGCCTCGTCACCAAACATGACGCGGGCGAAGTATTCCAGGGTGCCACGCAGGTCTGCCATAGTCAGCCCGCTGTCCACGGCCAGTCCTTCGAACTGATGGAAAACCGGCGTGTGCGTGGCGTCTAGCTCATCGGTGCGGAAGGTTTTGCCGGGGCACAGCACGTAGGTGGGAGCTCCGCGTTCGATGAGTGCCCGGACCTGAACCGGAGAGGTATGAGTCCGCAACAGCAAGTGATCTTCGGGAGGATCAATAAAGAAAGTGTCTTGCATTTCCCGGGCTGGGTGGTCCGGTAAGAAGTTCAGCGCGTCAAAGTTGAACCACTCGGATTCCACTTCGGGACCTTCGGCGATTTCCCATCCCATCCCGACAAAGATGTCGCAGACTCGATCTTGGAGCACGTTGAGCGGGTGGCGGGCTCCGAGGCGACGACGACGCACCGCGGTGGTGACATCTACGGTTTCTTCCAGCAACACCTGCTGTTCATGGTCAGCTTCGAGCACTTCGGTACGTGCAGCCAACGCCTTATTAACCTGAGCTCGAGCTTGCCCCATGCGCTTGCCGGCGGCTGCTTTCTCAGATTTGTCCAAGCTACCGATCTGCTTATTGGCCAGCGTAAGCGGAGATTTTTCTCCGGTGTGAGCAAGACGAGCTACTTTGAGCTCGTCGAGTGATCCCGCTGCTTCGAAGGCTTCGAGAGCTTCAGCCACAGCACGGTCGACCGCATCTTGGTCGGCCGGCGAGATCAGCTGGTCATCGTTAGCTGATGAACGATCTGTCATGGGCACACGCCTTCACCTAGATTCGACTGTTACGGATGGGTCTTCGACCCTCATCTAGTTTAGGGGCTTTTGCTACTCCCTCGGCACACCGAGAAGGTCTCGGTCTCGGAATGGTCTGGTTAAACACTGATCCGGAGTCGAGGCGCCACGGCGAGTCGACTCCGGATCAGCCATGCAGGATATTGTCTAACTGCGGTTAGAAACTGCCGGGAGCTCCAGGGATATCGAGAATTTCATCCGCATCAGGAGCAGTGATCTCCTCCACTTCGCCATAGGCGGAGAAGTCCATGGTGGTTTCCCCGCCCTCAGCCTGAGATTCACCACGAATCACTTGGTTATCGGTGTTGAAGTACAGGTCGATCGGTTCCCCCTCGGTATCTTCACCGGAGTACTTATAGGCCTCTTCCCCATCAAGCTCGGCCTCTTCGACGGCCACGTCCTCGTCAGGCATACTTTCCAGAGTCTCCCGGAACTCCTCGGTAAAGGCAGAGAAATCTTGTTCATCAACCGTTCCGGTATCGATCCACTTCGAGGTATCCAGAGTGGAGGCGACCATGCCGGTGCTATCGAAGTAGTTCCAGAAGTTATCGTCACCCTTGATGTAGGTCGAGTTGTCGACGACCAGCATCTCAACGGTGAAGCCATGTTCCTCGGACTTCAGCTCACCTCGCATGTCACCGGTTTCCGAGAAACCTTCAAAGTACCCGGTTACGTCTCCAAAGCCGAAGTCGAGCTCTTCTGAGCTTGTCCCCTCAACGTCAACACGCGCGGATTCGGCATTTTGGAAATGCTCCACCGCATCCGCTTTAACCTCGGACACCGATGGCGGTCCGCCACAAGCGGTCAACGACAAACTGGCAACAGCGATCAGGCCCAGGCTCAAGCTGGCGCGTTTCTTTGCGAGTGTGTTCATACTTGAAATAGTACAGTGAACCATCCAGCTTTCCAACAGTTAAGGACCGTTGCTCTCAGGAATAGGATTTATCAGGAAATAATATCGGCAAAGATTTGCTGCCACAATGGAGCATTGTGTGTTTTAAAAATCCCCATATGATCGATGCGCTCTTGTCCTAAATCCTGTGGATGATAATGGTGATGTTCCAGGTCAGCCCGGGAATACCAGCTCATCAACGACAGGCTGGCCGGTAAGGGCATCGTGCGGTCATCGGCGAAGGTGATAAAGGTAAGTGGTCCGGTATAGCCCGCAAATTTTTTGGCCAGTTCCGGATATTCGGTCAGCATGTAGCGAGGCATAGTGCACCACCTCCCCCACTGTCTCATCACCTGCGGTGGGATATCACCGAGGATGCCCAACTTCTTTCCCGGGAAGTAGCCGACAGTTCGCACGGCGACCGGAGCCAAGAGATACCACATCACCGGCGGCAACAGTACTCCGGCACCATAGTGCTGCCAGTATTTCCAATATCCGGTTCCGGCCGAGACGATGGTGGCAGCTTCTAGATGCTCGTGTCGGGCAAAGGCGAGCATTTGTCCACCAAGGCTGTGGCCAAGCCATCGCACCGGAACTGTCTCGTGCTCGGCGACGTAATCAACAACTGCTCCGGGGTCCTGGGCCCAGGTGAGAAAATCCGCGGTGACATCTTTCAACGGCCCACGGGAAGAGCCTCCATACCCCTGGTGATCGTACAAGTAGGCCACAAGCCCGTGGGTCGTCAGCCACCCGGCGAAGCGCCGATAGAACCTGGCCTGGACCGCGATGGCCGGGGAAATGATCACTGCGGCACGAGGCTGCGACCCATCCGGGTTGCTGAAACGAGTCACCACCAACGGTTCGCCGTTATCTTTGGTAATGGTGACTTCTTCTTCGATGGCGTGTTCGGGAATAACGTTCGTCATGGGGTGTCCTCCCCCGAGTACTCTTTCGATGGTCTGCGCTCAGTGGATTGAGTACGACGTGGTCTATGACATGGACTACACCGCTATCCTAGAGCTCCCGAGGAAGATGATCAGGGGGAGTCACAGATAAATCTTCTCGGGTAAATTACAGATCATGTTTCGCGCGACGTTCAATCTGCTTAACCTCTCGACGGTGCTGGGCTTGATTGTGGCGGTTATTGCCGGGACCACACTTCTGCCCGGTCCCGATCGGTTAATGCTGGCGATGAACTATCGGTGGCCATGGCCTTCCGGCGGGTGTATCACCCTGGGCAACGTGGTGCTGGTCCGTCCCGGAGTGCGGCTCTCATCCGCACTTCTGACCCATGAATCACGCCATGCGACGCAGTGGGCGTTATGCCTAGGTTTGCCCTTCCTACCGCTCTACGGGCTGGCGGTGTTGTGGTCACTGTACCGTTATGGGGACACAGCTAATGGCAATATTTTTGAACGCGCCGCCGGCCTTACCGATGGCGGTTACCGACGACGCGCTCCGGTGCGGCCCTGAGCCTCGAGCCCTGGCTCAATCCTGTGCCGGCTTAGGCGCTGACGCGCAGAATCAGGGCGTCGCCCTGACCACCGCCACCACACAAACCGGCCGCACCCACGCCACCGCCACGGCGGCCCAGTTCCAAAGCCAGGGTGAGCACCAGGCGTGCGCCGGACATTCCGACCGGGTGCCCCAAGGCGATGGCCCCACCGTTGACGTTGACGATCTTCTCGCTGACGCCGAGTTGTCGCGCAGAGACGAGCCCCACCGCGGCGAAAGCCTCATTAATTTCCACCAGGTCAAGGTTTTCGGTTGTCAGACCTTCCTTGGCACATGCTTTCGAGATGGCGTTGGCGGGTTGTGCCTGCAACGATGAATCGGGGCCGGCCACCATACCGTGAGCGCCAACTTCAGCAATCCACTGCAGACCGAGACTTTCGGCCTTCTGCTGAGACATCACCACCAAGGCGGCGGCCCCGTCAGAGATCTGTGAGGCAGTGCCGGCGGTAATGGAGCCGTCCTTGCCGAATGCCGGGGGTAGCTTGCTCAGCGACTCCGGGGTAGTCTCGGGGCGAATGCCCTCGTCCTGGGAAACCACCATTGGCTCCCCCTTTCGCTGGGGTACCTGAACGCTGATGATTTCGTCATCGAAGATCCCGTTCTGCTGGGCGGCGGCAGCCCGTTGGTGCGAGGTAGCGGCGAAACGGTCTTGATCCTGACGGGACACTTCGAATTCTCCGAGGTTGCAGGAGTCAGTCAGTGCTCCCATGGCCTGTTCGGTGGCCTGGTCATACAGCGCATCGTAAGCCATCGAATCCACCAGTGCTGTATCGCCGAATTTGACTCCGGTCCGGGACTTGGGCAACAGATGCGGGGCCAAGGACATCGACTCCATGCCACCGGCCACGACGACCTCTGCTTCACCGGCGCGGATCAGCTGATCAGCGGTTGCCACAGCATTGAGCCCCGACAAGCAGACCTTGTTGATGGTGATCGAAGGAACGGATGGGGAAATCCCAGCAGCGATGGCAGCTCCGCGGGCCGGGTTCTGTCCGGCGCCTGCCTGAATGACCTGTCCCATGATGACGTAGTCGACGCTAGTGGGGTCTACGCCACCCTTTTCTAGTGCGCCACGGATAGCCACGGCGCCCAGCTGATGAGCCGGAATGCTGGACAACGAGCCCAGCAGACGCCCCATCGGGGTGCGGGCACCTGAAATAATCACCGAACTAGTCATGCGGGATCTTCTCCTCAGATTCGTGCAGTCTGCGTGTTGAACGTCCGTCTAACAGTTCGTATCTTAGCGAACCTGAGACCCTGCTCACAGCACGGCACGAGAATCATCAACCTGGTGATCAGCCAGGAGTTGTTTGGCTTGTTCCCGCATCTCGATCTTGCGCACTTTCCCCGTCACCGTGGTGGGGAATTCCTTCACCAGGTGAACGTACCGGGGGATTTTGTAGCTGGAGAGATGAGGGACACAGAATTCGCGCAATTGCGTGGCGGTCAACGGTTCGGCATCTTCGCGGAGTTGAACCCAGGCCATCAATTCTTCACCATATTTCTCATCGGGCACACCAATGACTTGAGCGTCCAGAATATCGGGGTGCGTGTAAAGAAATTCTTCAATCTCCCGTGGATAAATGTTCTCACCGCCACGAATCACCATGTCTTTGAGCCGACCGGTTACTTTGACGTAGCCGTGTTCATCCATTCGCCCCAGGTCACCGGTCCGCATCCATCCTTGGTCATCCAGCACCTCAGCGGTTTTTTCAGGCTGATTCCAGTACCCCTGCATCACCAAGTAACCTTTGGTGCAGACTTCGCCATCCTGGTTAATCGGTAACGTCTTTCCGGTGGCCGGGTTGATAATCTTGGTTTCGACGTGGGGGCCGGGGCGACCGACGGTAGACACCCGCCGGTTCACCGTATCGTCAGGCCGGGTTTGGGTCGAGACCGGGGATGTCTCGGTCATGCCGTAGCAAATGGAGATTTCTTCCATATGCATCTGTCCCATGATTTTGCGCATTACTTCTTCGGGACAGGGCGATCCGGCAATGAGTCCGGTCCGCAGGCTGGAGAGATCAAATTCTGAGAACCTCGCCAGCGCCAGCTCGGCGATGAACATGGTCGGCACCCCGTAGAGGGCAGTGCACCGTTCTTGTTCAACCGCTCGCAACACGGCTACAGGATCAAAAGACATGCCTGGGATAACCATTGTCGCCCCGTGGGTGGTGCAGTTGAGATTGCCCATCACCATTCCGAAACAGTGATAGAACGGCACCGGAATGCACACCCGGTCGTGCTCGGTGTAGTTGATGGTTTCGCCCACAAAGTAGCCGTTATTGAGGATATTACGGTGGGTCAGGGTGGCCCCTTTCGGAAAGCCGGTAGTTCCCGAGGTGTATTGGATATTAATCGGGTCGTCGGGGCCGAGCCCAGACTGGACCGCGGCCAGCAGTTCCGCGTCGGCCACGGTGTCGTAGACCTGAGCCCAGGACTCAGTGGTCATGATGATCTTGACCTGGAAGTCTCCCAGCTCTTCTTCGGCGCGGTTCAGCATCGCGGGGTAATTGCTCTTCGGCAACGCTTCGGAGGAAATCACCGAGGTGATGCCGGCTTGCTGGACGACGTAGTTGAGTTCGTGTTGGCGATAGGAGGGATTAATGTTGACCAGAATCGCCCCGATCTCTGCGGTGGCGTACTGGGTCATGGTCCATTCCCAGCGGTTAGTTCCCCAAATCCCGACTCGTTCTCCGGGACGAATTCCCGCACGGTACAACCCGGTGGCGAGACCACGGACGGCGGTGTGGAATTCTGCGTAGGTCCAGCGTTTACCCTGCACTACATCGACGAGAGCTTCACGATCGGGAAATCTTTCGACGGTGTCCTTCAGGTTGTCAAAAATAGTGGTTTCCAACAGCGCGACATCGCGGGGGCCAATAGCATGAGACAGCGTCAGCAACTCGGTCATCGGGGGCTCCTGATCATCCTGGATCTGGCGACCAGATCGGTGTTCTAATGACGCCAAGGTACCAGCATGTGTCATAAATCACAATAACAGCTCCTTGGGAGAGGCGACTGCCCCACATGAGCCGATTCATGCGCCATCACGGCCAACAGGTGCGCCAGTCGCTGGTCAGCTCGCTGAGCCCGGTAGCCGCCAGTGAGCGAGTGCGCCGTGGAGTTAATCAGCCCAAAAATCCCGTAGACCCGCGTGCGAATCTCCTTGGTCGTATCAGCGGGGTGTAACTGAGCCAGAGCCTGCGACCAGATGCGAACATACTCTCGCTGTGTCCGACGAACCTGTTGTCGATCCTCATTGGCCAACTGCGCCATTTCTTGGTCTTGAATCCGAATCACCTCCGGCGCATCCAAAGCGAAGCGCACATGAAAACTAATGAGCTCATCCAGCTGGGGCGTCGGATCCGGATAATGACTTTGAATCCACCGGCCACCTTCCAACAGGGTTCGACTCACATCGACCAACACTTGGCCCAACAGATGTTGCTTGGAATCGAAGTGACGATAGATCGCCTGCGCTGTCACACCGACTTCGGCCCCCACGTCAGCCAGGGACACTTGCGCATACCCATGAGCTGCGAATAATCGCGCCGCGGCATCTAGCAGCGACTGTCGCCGGCGGGCTTTATCTTGGGCTCGACGGGTTCGTTGCCCCTGAATTTCAGTGGTCATCGTGACTCCTTTACGGGACTTTCTCACTGCAGAGATCCGCCATCTAGACAAATGTGAATCATATCACTATCCTAAGATTCAGTGAATGGCGATTAACCCAATTTGTCGCAGGAGGTCCCATGGCGGAGGTCAGTAGCCCGGTCGATACTCGATCTGAACAGTTTCAGGCCAACGCTGCGTTTCACCACGGACTCTGGGACGAATTGCGCCAGAGACTGGCAAGGGTGCGCCGAGGCGGGTCAGAGAAGGCCCGGCAACGCCATCTGGATCGTGGTCGCATGCTCCCACGGGATCGCGTAACCCGCGTGCTCGACGATGGCAGCCCCTTTTTGGAAATTGGTGCGCTGGCGGCCTGGGATGTCTACGATAATCAAGCTCCGTCAGCAGGAATTATTATCGGCATCGGACTGGTTCACGCACGACCGGTGATGGTGGTCTGCAATGATTCTACGGTCAAGGGGGGTACCTATTTCCCGCTGACGGTCAAAAAGCACCTGCGTGCCCAAACCATCGCATTAGAGAACGAATTGCCCTGTATTTACTTGGTGGACTCCGGCGGTGCCTATCTGCCGATGCAGGATGAGGTCTTCCCCGACCGCGAGCATTTCGGCCGGATCTTTTTCAACCAAGCCACGATGTCGGCGAAGAAGATCCCACAATTAGCGGCGGTGCTGGGCTCATGTACGGCAGGTGGGGCCTACGTGCCGGCCATGAGTGATGAGTCGGTGATTGTCCGCAACCAGGGCACGATCTTCTTGGGTGGTCCGCCCCTGGTGAAAGCAGCTACGGGTGAACAAGTCAGTGCCGAGGAGCTGGGCGGCGCCGAGGTCCATACGAAGACCTCCGGAGTAGCCGATCACATCGCCGAATCCGATGACCACGCGTTACAGATCATTCGCAATATTGTCGCGACGCTACCTCCTCCGCATCCCCGGGCCTGGCAGAAAATCACCGCGAGCGCCCCTGCGGCGGACCCCGACGAGTTAGCCGGGATCATCCCGCAGGATCTGAATCAGGCCTTTGATGCCTACCAGGTCATCGACCGCGTCATTGATCGGGATTCGTTCCACGAGTTCAAACCCGATTACGGGACATCGCTGGTCACCGGCTTCGCTCGACTCGAAGGTCACCCGGTGGGGATTGTAGCCAATAACGGGATTCTCTTCTCTGAATCCTCGCTCAAGGGAGCTCACTTCATCGAATTATGCGACCAACGTGGCATCCCACTGATCTTTCTGCAAAATATTTCCGGATTCATGGTCGGTAAGGATTATGAACACGGAGGCATCGCCAAAAACGGGGCCAAAATGGTCACGGCGGTCTCCACCGTACGGGTTCCTAAAATCACCGTGGTCATCGGTGGGTCTTTTGGCGCCGGGAACTATTCGATGTGTGGACGGGCATATTCGCCACGGTTTTTGTTCATGTGGCCCAATGCCCGGATCTCGGTGATGGGCGCCGACCAGGCTGCCGGTGTGCTTGCTACGGTCAAGCGGGACCAGCACGAGGCCGCCGGCACCGAATGGTCGGCCGAAGAAGAGGCTGAGTTCACCGCACCCATCAAGGCCAGCTACGAAGCCCAGGGCCAACCGTATTATTCCAGTGCGCGACTGTGGGATGACGGAATCATTGACCCGCGCGATACACGTCGGGTTCTGGCGATGGCGCTGGACGTGTGCCGTCAGCCCGATCTGCCACCCACCGGTTTCGGAGTCTTCCGCATGTAGTCGTGACCTGGACTCTGTCTGTTCAGCGCCCTGCCCTGACCTACCGCCAGCCATATTGCACCGCACAGTGAAAGATGACTCATGGATCAACCCACCGCTTCAGTCTTCCGCACCGTTATGATCGCTAACCGAGGCGAAATTGCGTGCCGGGTCATCCGGACCGTTCACCAGATGGGCATGACCGCTGTGGCGGTGTATACCACGCCGGATGCCCAGGCATTGCATGTCCGACTCGCCGACCGAGCCGTGCATTTACCCGACCACCAGGCCACCACCGGCTACTTGGACATCGACGCGGTCGTGGCCGCTGCGGTGGAGACGGGGTCTGACGCTATCCATCCCGGCTACGGCTTCCTGTCAGAGAATGCGGACTTTGCCAGAGCCTGTGCTCGAGCAGGGATCACGTTCATCGGTCCCGATGCACAGGCCCTGGAGATCATGGGCGATAAGATCACCTCAAAAAAGCACGTCGGTGCCGCCGGGGTCCCACTCATTCAAGGGATTTCTGAACCCGGACTCAGTGATGAGGAGCTGGTCGACAAAGCCTGTTCGATGACTTTTCCAGTGCTGATCAAGCCGTCTGCCGGCGGTGGCGGGAAGGGCATGTACGTTGCCGAGTTCTTGGACCAGTTGCCGGAAATGTTGGCCACCGCTCGACGTATCGCCCACGCTTCGTTTGGCGATGACACGCTTTTTATTGAACAGCTCATCGGCTCCCCACGCCACGTTGAGGTCCAGATTCTCGCCGACCAGCACGGCAATGTCATCCACCTGGGCGAACGAGAATGCTCCTTGCAGCGCCGGCACCAAAAGGTCATTGAAGAAGCCCCCTCGGTGGTCTTGACCGACCAGACGCGTGCCAGAATTGGTCAGGCCGCCTGCGATACCGCTCTCTCTGTAAATTATCGCGGTGCCGGAACCGTGGAGTTCTTAGTCTCCGATCACGACCCGGACACCTTCTACTTCATGGAGATGAATACTCGCCTGCAGGTCGAGCACCCGGTCACCGAAGAAATCACGGGCATCGATCTGGTGGAACAGCAGCTTCGCATCGCCGCCGGCGAGCCACTAGCCTACACCCAGGACGAGATTCAGTTGCGCGGTCATTCGGTCGAGGCTCGGGTGTATGCCGAGGTTCCTGCCGCCGGCTTCCTGCCCTCCACCGGAACCATCCTCGAACTGGCCGAACCGGCCGGCACCGGGGTGCGGGTTGATTCCGGGTTGCGTCGTGGCAGTGTCATCGGCACGAATTTCGATCCGATGCTTGCCAAGGTCATCGCGACCGGCACGCACCGTGACCAGGCGCTAGACCGTCTCGATCGGGCGTTGAAGAACATGGTGGTGCTCGGGGTCCAGACCAATATCAGTTATCTACGACAGTTGATCAATGATAGCCGGGTCCGAGCCGGGGCGTTAGATACCACCATGATCGAACGGATCCTGCCGGAGATGGATTTCCCGGGGCCCGGAGCCGACGACGCACAGATTGCAGCCACATTGGCTTACCACTTTGAACCGGCTCCGACCACCAGCCTGTCCTCCGGATGGCGTTGCGATGGGTGGCGCAGCATGGCCGAGTCGCCAAGCGTCCGCCGGCACGTCAGCTACCGTACGGCTTCCGGGGACACCGAAGACTTCGACGTCACCTTGGACCCCTCCACGGTGGTCGAGCAGGTGGGAGACCATGAGTACCTATTATCCACACCAGAGTCAATGACCACCAGGGTGCACGCGGTCGTCGCCACACAACGCGCCGGGCAAAGCCAGCTGTGGTGTTTCACCCCGAACTTCGCCGGACTGCTGACCATCAGTGACCGACAGGCCATCACCAGCAACGAGGTCCAAGCCCAGCAGGCTGGCACTGCCGGGCTTATCTCCAACCCGGACGTGAGCTCCCCGCTACCCGGCACTGTGATGTCGGTGCTGGCAACCTCCGGAGACCAGGTATCAGCCGGCGACACGCTGGTGATCGTGGAAGCTATGAAGATGGAGCACCGGCTGGTCGCTCCCTTCGACGGTGTCGTCACGATCCACACAGCAGAAACCGAACAGGTCAAGCTCGGCCAAGTGCTGGCCAGCATCACCCCTGACGATGACAAGAATCCAGAAAACGAGCCCGCAAACTAGCTGGTGATGACCACCACGAAAGGACCTTGGCGATGTCCCTTGATCTCACCGATGAACAACAGGAATTGATTGCTACCGTCCGCGACTTCGCACAGAACGTCGTCGCTGCTGTGTCCTCACAGCATGACCGCGAGCATAGCTTCCCTTACGAGGTCATTGCTCAGATGGGAGAACTCGGCCTCTTCGGTCTCCCCTTCCCCGAGGATTATGAGGGCATGGGCGGGGATTTCTTCGCCCTGTGCTTGGCATTGGAAGAATTGGCCAAAGTCGATCAATCCGTTGCCATTACGCTGGAGGCGGGAGTTTCCCTGGGCGCGATGCCGATCTACCGTTTCGGGACGGAGGAGCAAAAGCAACGCTGGCTTCCCGACCTGGTTGCCGGCCGAAAGCTGGCCGGTTTCGGTCTTACTGAGCCGGGCGCCGGATCCGACGCCGGTGGCACCCGCACCACTGCTCGTGCAGACGGCGACCACTGGGTGATTAATGGAAATAAGGAATTCATCACCAACTCCGGAACCGACATCACCTCGGTGGTCACCGTGACTGCGGTGACTGGGGACCATGAAATCTCCACGATCATCGTGCCGACCGACACCCCGGGCTTCACCGCCGAACCGGCCTATGACAAGGTGGGCTGGAATGCTTCCGACACCCACCCGTTGACGCTGAATGACGTGAGAGTGCCACAAGAAAACCTGTTGGGTCAACGGGGCCGTGGCTTTGCTAATTTCCTCCACACCCTGGATGAGGGCCGGGTGGCCATTGCCGCGTTATCGGCCGGTGTTGCCCAAGGATGCGTGGATGAAGCGGTCCGGTACGCCAATACGCGCATCACCTTCGGCTCTCCCATTTCCCGCAATCAGGCCATTAGCTTCAAGATCGCCCGGATGCAGGCTCGCGCCCACACCGCACGGCTGGCCTACTATGATGCAGCACAGAAATTGGTCGCGGGCCGACCGTTCAAAACCGAAGCCTCGATCGCCAAGTTGGTGGCCTCCGAGGCGGCCATGGATAACGCTCGAGATGCCACTCAGGTCTTCGGCGGCTACGGATTCATGAACGAGTCTCTGGTCGCTCGCCACTACCGCGATTCGAAGATCCTGGAGATCGGCGAAGGCACCACCGAGGTCCAGTTGATGCTGATCGCTCGATCCTTGGGCATGTAATCCCCTTGAGCATCGACAAACCGAATGCTATGTGAAAAAGGAGCCTGCTTGTGAGTACCGCAGATCAGACACCGCCGGTGGTGGTGCAACGGGGCCTCTACGCCGATGAGATGGAGGTCGGCACAATCTATCAGCATGCCCCGGGTCGAACCATCACCGAGGCCGACAACGTACTGTTCACGACTCTGTCCATGAACACCCAATCGCTGCACTTGGACGCGCACTGGTCGTCCCAACAGTCCTTCGGCCAACCCCTGGTGAATTCTATGCTGACCTTGGCAACCATCGTCGGCGCCTCAGTAGCCCAACTGACTCAAGGGACCATTGTGGCTAATCTAGGCTTCGACACTGTCGCATTCCCGCACCCGATGTATCACGGTGACACGCTGTATACCCGCACCGAAATCCTGGACAAGCGGGATTCTGCTTCCCGCCCGCATCAGAGCATCGTGAAGTTCCAGCACGTAGGTGTTAATCAGGATGGCACCGTGGTTGCCGAGTGTGTGCGCTCCACGCTGCTGTGGAAGAACGAAGCTGAACATCGGCGAGAGCAGTCAGGACAGCGTCCATGAACCAACCACGCGATATCTTCACGCTGGGGCCGGCGATCTTGTTCTGCCCTGCCGACCGTCCGCAGCGATACATCAAAGCGGCCGAACGGGCTGATGCGGTCATCCTCGACCTGGAGGATGCGGTTGCCCCTGATGCCAAAGACCGGGCCCGTCACGCTCTGCAAGAACATCTGGCCACGACCGTGGCGCAGGATGCGACGCTGGCAGCCCGCACGATAGTGCGGATCAATCCTGTCGGTACCGAGATGGCTCGGGCCGACCTGGCGACGTTGGCCGGTAGTTCGGTGACCACGGTGATGGTCCCGAAGGTCGAATCGGTCCATCAGCTCGATGCCGTAGCGTCTCGTCTGGACGACCATGTGGGGATGGTGGCCCTGGTGGAAACCGCCCGTGGTGTGGCCTACGCGGCAGCGATCGCCGAGCATCCGCGGGTGGTGGCCATGATGTGGGGTGCTGAGGATCTCATCGCGTCCATGGGCGGTTCCTCCTCACGTCATGCCGACGGAACCTACCGGGATGTCCCCCGTTTTGCCCGGTCCCAGGTGATGGTGGCCGCCGCAAGTGCCGGGGTGGCCTGTGTGGATTCGATCTGGGCCGATATCCAGGATCTGCAGGGTCTGCGAGTGGAAGTCGAAGACGCTGTAGCGACCGGCTTTAGCGCCAAAGCATGTATCCACCCCTCACATGTGGCGACGATCCGGGAGGGTTTCACCCCCAGCGCAGCAGATCAAGAATATGCTCGTGCTTTGCTGGCAGCTGTCGAGGACCACCCCCAGGGAGTGTTCTCCTTCCGGGGCACCATGGTCGACGGTCCGCTCATCGCTCACGCGCGCAGGATTATCGCCCGGACCGGCTGATCGGGGTTTCCGATCATCGCATCGGAGATTTCTATTGGACCGCCTGTGACGCGCTCCATAGGGTAAGGATTAGAGGCACAGCCCATAGATCAATAACAACAAGGAGGTTATTGTGGCGAAAATTCTCATGGTCCTCTACCCCGATCCTGCTGATGGATACCCTCCCCAGTACGCCCGCGAGAGCATCCCCGAGCTCAGCGAATACCCAGATGGCCAGTCCCTACCAACCCCTGACAATATCGATTTCACCCCGGGTGAGTTGCTGGGGTGCGTCTCCGGTGGGCTGGGTATCGTCGACTGGTTGAAGTCTGAAGGCCACGATGTGGTGGTGACCTCTGATAAAGAGGGGGAAGACTCCGAATTTGACCGTGAGCTACCCGATGCCGATGTTGTGATCTCCCAGCCGTTCTGGCCGGCCTACCTGACCAAGGAGCGCCTGGAGAAAGCCAAGAATCTCAAACTGGCTCTGACCGCCGGCATTGGCTCTGACCACGTTGACTTGGATGAGGCCGCCAAGCGCGGAATCACCGTGGCAGAGGAGACCTACTCCAACTCAATTTCGGTCGCCGAACACACCGTGTTGATGGTGCTGGCCCTGGTGCGTGATTATCTGCACCAGCACGACATCTCCCGCAACGGTCGTTGGGACATTGCTGAAGCTGTGTCTCGGTCCTACGATCTGGAGGGAATGGATGTTGGTGTGCTGGCGGCCGGGCGCATCGGTCGGGCTGTCATCGAGCGCCTGGCACCCTTCGATGTCAAACTGCACTACTTCGATCAGCATCGTCTGCCCGAAGACTACGAGAAGAAGTACAATCTGACCTTCCACGAGTCTGCCGAAGCGCTGGTACCGCACGTTGATGTGCTGTGCATTCACACTCCGCTGACACCGTCAACGGAGGGCATGTTCGATGAAAAACTGCTGAACACGATGCGACATGGCGCCTATATCGTGAACCCCGCCCGCGGTGCCATCATGGATCGCGATGCCGTCGTCCGCGCTCTGGAATCGGGGCAATTGGCCGGCTACGCCGGAGACGTGTGGTACCCGCAGCCGGCACCGGAAGATCACCCATGGCGCACCATGCCACATAATGGCATGACTCCGCATACCTCGGGTTCGTCACTGTCGGCTCAGGCTCGTTATGCTGCCGGTACTCGTGAGATCTTGGAAGACTTCCTTGCCAACCGTCAGATCCGCGACGAATACCTCATTGTTGACGGCGGAGACTACGCCGGAACCGGTGCCTCCTCCTACCGCCAGTCGAAGTAACCGGGCCCTGACAAGCCCCATCGATTAAACTCGGTCATATCCTGGGCCGGTAGCCATACTGGCTACCGGCCCGCGGTCGTTAAACGTCCGAGGAGTGACCGGCAATGCACCTGAACCAGCTGGCCTATTTTGTGGCCTTGGCACGAGAACAACATTTTGCACGTGCTGCAGAAGCCTGTTTCATTTCGCAGTCAACGCTGTCTGCCTCGATCAAGAAGCTGGAGTCCGAGCTGGGTGTGGAACTCATTCACCGTAGTCACGCCATGGAGGGGATCACTGAGCAGGGGCACGTGGTGCTGAAGTGGGCCGAGCGCATCCTGGCCGATCATCGCTCGATGGTCGCTGAGCTCGAGTACTCCCAGCAACACCTCACAATTCCGCTTCGCCTCAGTACCGTTCCTACCGGGCTGGCCATCGCTTCACAGCTGGTGACCACCCTGAGAAAAACACATCCGACGGTCACCGTCAGTGTCGATTCCGGGTCCAATGATCATATCCTCCACGGATTGCGCCACCGCGAGCTCGATGCAGGGATCATCCTCGATCTGGGCGCAGAAGATGACCTCTATACCCATCGTGTGGCAGAGGACCGATATCAGCTCCTGGCCAGCCGGGAGTTGCTGGACCAATACCCGCACGTGGTAGACCTGGCACAGTCTCCCTCACCTTCCATCTGCTTATCCGATCTTGCCCACATTCCGCTTGCCGTGTTGTCTCCTGCCATGCAGGCACGAAACATGCTCGATCGAGCCATGGCGCGTGTAGGGGTCGAGCTGCACCCGGCGTTGGAAACGACCACTCTCCCAACACTCCTTGCTGTGGCGACCTCCACCCAGTTCGCTTCACTCGTGCCTCGCTCGACCTTGCAGGAGCCCAGCGTCACAGGACCCGACGCGGTGATTTTGGACCTTGATCCGCCAGTGGAGCTACCTCTGGCGCTTGCCTATCCAGCGACCTCTCCGGCACCCTCGGTCGCGGCTCTGCTAGCCAATATTAACCGCGATGAGTTAGACTGAGCTCCATGACGCGGGGTGCTTCACGTCACCACACGGAAGCTGAGAAGATACCCGTTGAACCTGATCCAGCTCGTACTGGCGAAGGGACGTCTCACCGGTTGCACCGGGTCACTGTGCATGCCCTGTGCTCTTTCCGGATGGTTCTTTCTTGTCTGCCCGAGCTGTCTGCGGGTTTCTTTTGGCACGGTGCCCCCGCGTTAACGCCCACCGTATTGGCCGTTGTGGTCCATCCCCTTGCTGGAAAGGAATAGTCACTGTGGCAGATGAACTGACCCCTCAGGCGATTCACGACGACGTGCGCGCCATCCTGACCCAGGTGAAAACCGGCCATCCGCTGGTGCATTGTTTGACCAATAACGTGGTCAAACAGGTTACCGCCAATGCCTTGTTGGCGGCCGGGGCAGCACCGGCGATGGTGGAAGACGCTGTAGAGGCCGGCGAGTTCGCCCACGTCGCTTCCGGGGTTCTGGTCAATGTCGGCACACTGACCCCCGATATCCGCCAGGCCATGACCTCAGCGGTCAGCGCCGCGCAGTCAGCCAACACCCCGTGGGTGCTCGACCCTGTTGCGGTCGGCGGGTTGAGCGTCCGCACCCAGTTTGCCCGTTCCATTCTGGACTCCCGCCCCGCTGCGATCCGTGGCGACCCCTCAGAAATCGCGGCTCTAGCGGGAACCGGTTCCGGCGGGCGTGGCGTTGACTCCACCGACTCCGTGGAGGCGGTTACCACCATTGCAGCAGAACTGAGCCACCGTAGTGGAGCAGTCGTGGCCGCCTCGGGGCCCACCGACCTGGTCGTCTCCACAGTAGCGCGTACTCACGTCACCGGCGGGCACCCGATGTTGCAACAGGTCATCGGCACCGGATGCGCTTTGGGCGCCCTGACTGCCGCAACTCTGGGCGTCGCGCAGTTGCCTGCCCAACACCACGCTGCGGTGGTGGCGTCCCACGCCTTGGTCTCGGCGGCTGGGACCGTTGCGGGACAGACCGCGAGCGCACCGGGACATTTTGCCGTGGCCTGGTTGGATGCCCTCCACACCCTGAGCGCCGACGACGTGCTCGAGCTGATCACCCTCGACTCCGAACAGGCCTAAAGTATGTCACGGCATTCCACACATCTCGCTGACACCACCGACTGGCGGCTCTACTACATCACCGATACCGAATACTCCGGTGGTCTCACTGCGGTTCCCGACGTCGTGGTCGAGGCGGTGAAAGGCGGGGCCGGTGTCGTCCAGGTCAGAGATAAGACGCTTTCCGACGAGGAGTTCGCCGAACTGACCGTGGCCTGCCAGCACGCCGTGCGCAACCAGCTAGGGCAACAACGGTTCGAGCAGGTCAGGTTCTTCGTCAACGACCGGCTGGACGTGGCCCGCCAGCTCGGTTGTCACCTACACCTGGGACAAACCGATACCCCAATCTCTGAAGCTCGTGCCGTGCTCGGGGAGGAGGTGATGATTGGGTTATCTACGTCAACCCCCCGGCAGGTACGAGAGGCCGTAGATCACCAGCTGGCTGATGTGTTGGGCGTCGGCCCGTTTGCTGTGACCCCCACGAAACCCGATGCTACCACGCCCTTAGGTCTCACCGGGATCAGCCAGTGCGTTCAGGCAACAGCCGGCTCCAAGGTGAAATGTGTTGCCATTGGTGGCATCAACACCACCAATGCGGCTGATATCTATCGCAGAACCGGCGTGGACGGGATCTGTGTGGTCTCTGCTATCGCTGCAGCTAGCGATCCCGCCCAGGTGGCTGCGCAGTTATTCTCGGCGTTGCACCGTGAATAACTGTCCCAGCACAACGCTTCACCCTCCACTACTCGCCCTCGAATCATCAAGACACAGCAAAACACGGAAGGAACGAAAGGAAGGCAAGGACCGATGACATCTCGACCAGCCACCGCCTTAACCATCGCCGGAACAGATCCCTCGGGAGGAGCCGGCATTCAGGCCGATCTGAAAACCTTCACCGCCCTCGGGGTGTACGGAACCTCCGCTATTACCTCGCTGATCGCACAGAACACCCAGGGCGTTCAACAGGTGATCCCCATTGGTATCGATGATCTGCGGGCTCAAATCAGATCGGTGCTGGATGATCTGCCCATTGACGCCACGAAAATTGGGATGCTCGGCTCGGCCGAGATGGTCAAGGCGGTCGCAAAGATCATTGCCGATCGGCGTGAAGAATTCGGTGTTCTCGTCGTCGACCCGGTACTGGTAGCCACCAGCGGAGATAGCTTGTCCGATGACGATGCCGCTCTGGCAATGGTCGAGCACCTGCTTCCGTTAGCGGATGTGGTGACCCCCAACCTTCCCGAAGCTGCGCGGCTCTCCGATGCCGATGCTGAGGCCGAAAGTCTCGAACAGATGACTAAACAGGCCCACGTTCTCGCTCAGCATGGAACTGGAGCGGTGATGGTCAAAGGTGGTCACCTCTACCACGACACCCAGGAGATGACCGATGTGGTCGTCATCAACGGTGAAGCTTATTCGCTACCGATCCCCCGTGTTAGCACCCGCAATACGCACGGCACCGGCTGCACGTTGTCGTCAGCAATCGCAGCCCGAGCGGCCCTGAACGTATCCGCTCAGACCCCGCCAAGCTCCGAGGATCTGTTGGCGTGGATCAAGAAGGGCCAAACTGATCTGGCCCGCGCCCTGGCCGCTGGAGCACAGTGGGAACTCTCCTATGCTCCGCAGACCGGGCACGGGCCCGTCAATCACCTCGCCCTACGGGCCTAACCACTTAGAGTGCTTGTTGCCAGAACTCGGCTTCCAAGCGTGAGGCGGTGGCAAAGATGTGTGACAACTCGGCGAATCGCTGGTCAGACAACGGCCCCTCGCCAGCCAGCGCGTCGAGGTTGTCAACCTCTTGTTCCGAGGCTTTGACAAACTGTGGATCAATGTAGGTTTCGATCCACTCTTTATACCGGTGGTCGGGATTTTTTTCCAGGGCCGGTGCAATCTCGGCACCGATTTCGGCGTAGCCGATCAGACACGGTGCCAGGGAGACGTACAGGTCCAGCAGGGTACCGGTCAGCGCAGTGTCGAGTACGTAGCGGGTGTAGGCCACCGTGCCAAGGTCCTCAGGGGTCGCGTTCAGTTCCTCGGGGCTGATCCCCCACTCGGCGGTCATCGAGGTGTGTAATCCGGTTTCCCAGACAATGTTCTTCAGCCCATCCATCGAATGTTGGATGCCCTCGAGCGTGTGTTGCTTATACACGGCCAGTCCATAGACGCGGGCAAAGTGAATCAGGAAGTGGTAGTCCTGAATCAGGTAGCGCTGGAAGGCTTCGAGTTCTAGGGATTCAGCGGCCAACTTTTGGATAAATTCGTGACGAGTATAGGACTGCCACACCTCCAGGTTGGCCTGCTTCAGATCGTTGAACAACGTCATGCGTGGATTCCTTTCAGCGGGTACTTATAGGTGTCGTTGAAGAAGCCGAGCTCAAGCTCCACCGCCCGGCGGAAAAAGTCGTGGGCGGTCTCGGCATCTTGCGCCCCGGAACGGTCGGCCTCCTGTTCGAGGAAGGTCGCGAAACTCAAGAAGTCCGGGTTGTCGTGCAAGGTGATCCATTCGTGATGAACAAAACTCTCCGGATGGTTCTCGGGAGCTCGGGCCGCCCAGTCTCGGTACAAGCACTCGGTGACCATCAGCACCGCGACCACGGCACTGTAGTTTTGCGAGGATGCCGCTTCCCGCATCAGATCGACGAAACCGCCGGCACTCGGGGTGTCTGGAGTCGATGCGCGGAGTTCATCGGTAACGCCCAGTGCGTCAAAGGCTCGCTGGAAGTAGGTGTCTTCACTATTGACCATTTCTCCGGCGAAGCTGGCGTATCGTAACCGTGCATCGAGCCGGTCCGCGGTGGTGATGGCGGCGCCCAGTAACTGTAAGAACGCTTCAAAGAAGCGGTAGTCCTGGTCGAGATATCCGGCCATCACGGCGTCATCGATTGTTCCCTCGAAAAGCTCGGTCACGAACCGGTGATTAATCGCTTCCTCCCAGGTGTCGCGATTGGCTTCAAGGAGTTCTTGACTAAAACGTTGGCTCATTTCGTCCTGTTGTCCTTTCCGTTCTTGCACAGAAAAACTCAGGACACGATCGTGCACACAGAATAAGGCCTGACGTTGACTCGCTTCACAGGTACCAAGATTCGGTACCAGCACAGCAATGACATCCCTCCGCGAAGATTAATTCGATCAGGTTCTCGGGTGTATTCTCAGCCCATTCTCAGGCACCCCGTGTCGTTCAACACTGTATCGAATGGCCTCATTTTGCGTCTAGGGTGTTGCTCGTTCATCGAGTACACAGCCGGGCACTCTCAGGGCTCTTTAAACAAGGTCAGTCCAGCCCCCTCTGTGTGGCTGGACTGGCCCTGTTGCCGTCTGAGCGTCGATTCTCACTTCAGATAACGCTCTCCGACCTAACCCAAAAAGACCAGGCCGAAGTAGGGCCTACACCTACAAACCCGAGGGCTTGAACAACCACTTTGCCATCATAAAAACATCAAAACAAAGAGAATCAATTGGTCCGATCTTGTTTGGGTGGCATGTCAGTTGACGAGCAACATCCGTCTCGACAGCAACGAAGGCCTGCGACGTTTTAACAGACACTCGCATTCCTTGTTCTAACATGACATATAAAATTGCCGTTTGAATTCTCTCATCAACCTATGTTCGGCTGAACCATTGTAGATTAGCGCAAGCTCAGGCGCTAATATAGCAAGTCAAACTACGCACGTAGGATCGTTAGTCGCACTCGCGCCTCTATTCTTTAGCCCCTTCTACCGGCGCTCTCTTCACGTAGTAACTAAGCTAACCAAGCTGAAGCTATCGAAACCGTGGGGCCAGATTATAAGGGTCGCTTCTGCAATTTACTCTACCAAAATCCGCCTTGAGGTAGACCAGGCAACTACAGCATATGCCGCTTTCTTCAGCAATAAGGCGGTGTTTCTACCCCAGGGAGGCAACCAATCGGCTCAGCGACGCTACCGTACATTGACAAAAGATGCCTTTCCTAAATCCCGGAACACGCACTTCTCCACGACAACAATTCCTTGCACTCAACTAGTAATACTAAACCAAATAGAATCACAGACACTTCGAAAACAGAGCGGTTAACTACTCTCTATCATAATAGTTTTCTAATTATCCTTTCAGCGAGACAGTATTTGAATACTATAAGAAATAGTTATCATATCTATAATACCAAATATAAGTACTTTAGCATTGGTAAATACGTTGGGCAGATATATAGTGTTAGCAAACGCACTAACAAATAGGCCAAGTTCTCCCGAAAGGGGGATTTGGAACTCATCGGTCAGATCGGGGGGCAACAGTGTTTATTTTCGCGCAATTGCCTGGAACCAGCTCCAGGGAAGAGAAGCGAATTGTGAACAAAGAAGTTCCCGACAGAGACGTTAGCATTTTTGTAATTTCACCAGAATACCTAGCCCCAGCTTTTTGCACGCTTACCGGTAGACTGAAGCAAAACCGACACGGATGAAGCTAGAGCCACCCATACAATACGGACTTGGAATATCGGCATGGCAAACTCAAAGTTGTTGTACTGCGTTGCGACGGTAGAAGCCCGACAAAATCTTTAGGATACGGTTTTCAAAACGCTAGTTCCCCCTCCTTTTCACAAGGGGATCCGCAACGCATCGCCTACTGGAAATCCACAACCTACGGCATGATAAACAATATTTTCACCATCGGTGAACCAATCCGGTCGCCACTTTCGAACGGGCTACGACCTAAGACTTCCCCACCTTACTCAACGAAAGCAACGACCTGGCCGACTTGCGGTTAGGCCTAAGAAATGACAGTTTTGTTCCAACCTTATCTGGCTCTTCACAATCGAGGGTGTAGACGGGGGTCTCGGGGAAGTGGCGCGTCGATAGCTGGATAGAGGTCGAGGCCTTCCGATGATGGAAGTTCCTACACAAGCCATCTGAAAGACCTCGACGTGCC
>NZ_QHLO01000016.1:0-38985 GCF_003185945.1 Auritidibacter sp. NML120636 | reverse complement strand
AACGGACGACTCGAACACCTGCGCGGATCCGCCCTGGGCTTCCGGAATCTCACCAACTACATCGCCAGGTCCTTGCTCGAGAGCGGAGGATTCAAGCCCCGTCTACACCCTCGATTGTGAAGAGCCAGTAATCCAGAGATCGAGGCTACGGTCGAGAACCTCGCCACTGTCTAAGCGCTCGACCAGGCGCGAGCCCAGCGTGATTTCACTATCGGGTTCAGAGTGTTTGACGGCATTCTCGGCGAGTTGTAACCATGCTTGAGTGATGCGGTGTTCATCTAAGGGATAGATCACGTCGGCGGTTTCGGCTACGCTCCAGGTACGCGTGCCCAGCTGTTCGGATTTTCGGGCGACATCATGAGTCAGCGTGGCTACGTCTACGGGTATCGGTTGCACGAAATCTGGGCGGTTTGAGGTAGCTAGCGTCATCAGGTCTTCAGTGAGCCGGGTGGCTCGTTCAAGCTCGTGCAGAGAAATGTCGCGTACTCTCTCCACGTCGTCGGGATTGTCACTTTTCATCAGTTCCAAATTGCCCTGAATGATGGTCATCGGGGTACGAATTTCGTGGCCCACATCGTCGAGTAGCTGTCGTTGGGACGAGAAACTGTCTTGGAGACGATCGAGCATGGCATTGACGTCTTGAGAGAGACGGGCAACGTCATCGTCACCAGTCACCGGCGCTCGGCGGTCAAGGTCCTCGTCGGACGAGATCTTGGCCGCGGTGGCTTGAAGTTGCCGGAGTGGTGCAAGGAGTCTGCCAATCAGCACCCAACCGGCAACGGCGATCAATACGACCACCACGCCAGCGGTAATGCCGAAAGTCATAAAAGTGCGGTTGACTTCCTGCAGGCTTGCTCGCTGGTCTTGTGCAACCACCAATACTGACGGCTCGGGGTCTTCAAAAAAAGACACCGGAATGGAGACCACCCGGTACGTAGTCAGCTCGGTCCGCACGGTTTCCAACGTTACCGCGGTGAATTCCGCTGATTGAACGCGACGTTCGAGCAAGGACACGAGTTCTGGGTCGTGTTCCAGGCGGGTGGGCACAGATTCATGAGCGGTCCAGACCACCCCGTTCCGGTTCAGGCCCAGCATGCCTTCATGGGCTTCGGGCATGTGCCGAGCCATGGCTACGTAGATCAGCTGGTCTGACTCGTTAAAGGGCTCTCCCGTTTCAGGGTCTACACCCTGTTCGGCCAAGATACGCACTTCGTGAACGGTTCGGGTCAGCCCGTCGTCCATGCGCTGAAGATAGGCGCCACGCTGCAAGAGATAGGACAATGCCCCCGTCAGGCTCAGCGCTAGTAGGGTCATGGCGATCAAAAACAGCACCACTCGGGTGCGGACCGAGAGCCGTTTCCAAGCTGGTGCTTGCTGCTCTTTGTTCACGCTGGCCTAGTCGTCGTCATCATCGTCCTCATCATCCCCGTCTTCATCGTCATCATCATCGTCATCATCATCGTCTGGCTGGTAGGGCGAAGGTGCCGGTGGGCCAACGTTCTTCGGGCTCACTTCGTTTACTTCGGTATTGCCGGGTGTTTCTGTTGGCTGAGCTTCGGACGAGAGGTTCTGAGAAGAACCGGTGATCTTAGATGAGGTCGCGGGCACGGGTCCAGATGATTCGTCGGCGACGGCTTGGGATGGGCGGTGTTGAGAGGAGGTGGGGGTCTGATTCACGGAAATCGGAGGACTGAGTTCCACCTCATCCGAGCCACCAGAGAGATTGACCCAGAGCATGCCCAAACCGATGATCACGGCGGCCAGCGCTACCGCCGACCCACCCCATAGCAGGGCTGTCCTTCCACCTGTTGACATGATGCCTATTCTGTCGTTTTTTCGTGAGACCTCAATGAGAATGTGCGCTCACCGTGTCCTCATCATGACATATCTACACTCTCCCGGGGAACAAGACTTTCCTCATCCACAGTTCCCTTTCTTGCTGGATCCAAGTACTGGTGGCGGACGATGCTACGGATATGACGACGACACAACGTTTTTGTTCCGAAGTTCCACGGCGAGACCAACGTGCTCCCGGGCGTCGTGAAATCGGCAGACGACTCCTTGGGCTACTCGCGATGATCTGGCTGATGGGGTTGTTTCCGGCTGCGACGGTGCTCGCCACTCCCCACTACTCCCCTGTGTCGAGATCGCCTCTGACTGTGTTGCCAGCAGACACTCAATGGGACCCACCGGTTCCCGGCGCGAGTCCGCAGGACATTGTCACCAGTTTTGATCCACCGACTGCCCCGTGGTCCGCTGGCCACCGTGGGATAGATCTCGTTGCTCCATCGGGCACCGTGGTCGCTCCCGCTCACGGGCGGGTGACGGTGGCTCAGAAAGTGGTGGACCGACATGTCGTGACAGTTGAGCACCCCAATGGTCTGTTGTCATCGTTCGAACCGGTGGTGACCGAGCTCGAGGTCGGAGAAACGGTGCAGACCGGGGATGTCATCGGGGAGATTGAACCGGGCGTGGACCACTGTGATGTTTCGTGCGTGCACTGGGGGGTGCGAGTTCCCGATGGATGGCGCATTGGCTCGACGCTTCGAGATCGCTATATCGATCCGTCATTGTTGCTGGGATGGCAACGGCCGTCGGTGTTATGGCCACTCGACCATGATCCGCCGGTCGCGCCGGAACACTGAGTCACGCACCGCGGCGACGCTGGTCATGAACGCGGTAAGCCAGATCGATGAGTCGACGGGCCGAATCCTCCCAGCGGTAGCACTGCGATTGCTCTCGCGCTGCAACCGAGGCCCGCGCGAAGTGTTCGGGCTGGTTGAGCGTGATAGCGGCCTGTGCAAAGTCAGAGAGCCAGTCCGAGTCCTGCAGATCGATAAAGTGGGCGTGCGGTCCTTCCCCAGCGATATCCCGGAATATCTCGATATCGGAAACAATCACCGGGGTTCCTTCTTCCATTGCTTCGGCCAGTGGCAAGCCGAAACCCTCGGTACGAGACAATGTCACGAGGGCGGTGGCAGTGCGCAAGAGCTGGTGATATTCCTCTTCGGATGTACCGTGATGCAGGATCACCTGTTCGGACCCAACCCCGGCCTCAGCAGCGACAGCAGCCAATTCTTCTTCCCGTTGTGGTGAAATTTTTGACAATAGATGTAGCTGATACTCAGGGAGTTCTGCCATGGCCCGGACGAGCTCGTTGACATTTTTGTAGTCCATGAACGAGCCCATATAGACCAATGATTTATCCGGTTGCTGGTGTGGATCACGGGGCTGGGAAACCTCATGGGCCGCATTGGAGATCACGGTGATGGGACGAGTGGTTAGCCGGTGTTTGCGCATGAGCCGTTGCGTGGTACGCGACACCGTCGCCACGGCATCCGCTCTGTTCAGCACCAGCCGTTGCGGCCAGTAGGCCAGGTGATAGAGTCGCCACAGTCCACGCACCGGGGCGGGCAAATCATGTGGCGGGGTGCGGTGTTGATAATAAATCAGGTCGTGCAGGGTGAGAATCAGCCCGTAGTTCCTCCCCCACGACCCCATGGTCTGCATAGGGGAAAACACCACATCGGGTTCTAATGCGTTGATCCGTCGAGCAATGAATGGTTCGGCCGGAGACGTCGGTGCGGGCATGAGCTCCCACGGGACATTATTGGGCAGGAGCTTGAGCTGTGCGGTATCGCTGATGAGCATGGAAACAGGATGCTGGGCGGCCACCGCTTCGATCAGGGAGGACCCGTACCGAGAAATCCCGTCGTGGAAATCGGTGCGGGTGTATCGAGCGTCCATCACCAGCCTCAACGTTGTGGTCATGGGCTTCCTTCTCTCGATGACGTTCTCCCCACGAAAAGGTACCTGGCTCACACCTGATCAGATTGGTTGCCTGGTGAGATGGCAATTGGTGGGGCGTGTGGGACTTGAACCCACGACAAAAGGATTATGAGTCCTCTGCTCTGACCAACTGAGCTAACGCCCCAAGGCTCAAGAATCTATCGTAGCGTAGCTTCGGGGAGCAACTGAGTTGCTTCTTCAAGGGTGGCGCCACGGTACAGTGCTTCCAACACATCAACGCTAGCGGACTCAGAGTGCCGCAATGCGATCTGATACGAGCGCTCGCCCATCTTCTGGCGTTCGGCCGGAGCTGCCAGTAAAACCCGTTGCAACTTATCCGCTAAGTCTCCAGCGTCGCCAGGAGTGAACAGATACCCATTCTCTCCTTCATTGACCAAATGTGGGAGCGCCAACGCGTTGGCCAGGATCACCGGCTTCTGTGCGCTCATCGCCTCCAGAGAGACCAAAGACTGCAATTCAGCTGTTCCTGGTTGGCAGAACGCATCGGCCCGCAAATAAGCGACTCGCAGTTCCTCATCACTAAGATGACCCAAAAACCGGACCCGATCATCGACCCCCAGGGACTCAGCCAGATCCCACAACCGGTACCGCTGCTCACCGTCACCGACGATTTCTGCATGAATCTCCGGTCCAGTATGGCTCAGCGCACGCAGGAGCACATCAATATTCTTCTCCACGGCCAGCCGGCCGACAAACAACACCGTCGGGTATGGGTTTTTGGGGATTTCTTCGCCCTCGGCAAGCTGATATTTTGCCGCATTAATGCCGTTAGAAACCGGTAGCACCAAATCTAGGCCCGCTCGCTCGCGCATCGTTTGAGCTGACAGCGGGGTCGGTGTTGTCACGGCGACGGCTTTACCCATTAGTCGTCCCATATCGCGCCAGGAATTCTTCGACACAATATTACGGAACCACTGCGGAAACGGAAGGAAGGGGTCCAAATTCTCCGGCATAAAGTGATTGGTGCACACGGTACGAATCCGTCGCTTCTCAGCTTGTAAGATCGCTGCCTCACCGATCATGTAGTGGCACTGCGCATGTACAACATCAGGTTTGATCTCATCCAAAAGCGCCCCAATCGCCTGTCCCGCATGCGATCGCGAAACCAGCCGATAGGTTTCGTGGGTCGGCGCCGGACACGACTTCAGACGGTGCACGGTTGCCTCGTCGCGGTACTGGACCGTGTCAGGCCCCGCCTCGTTGCGGGCCGAGACCACGTGGACATGATGACCGCGCCGATGCAGTTCAGTGGCAAGACGGAAACATACGGTTGCGGCCCCGTTGACGTCTGGCGGATAGGTATCGGCAGCGATCAGGAGGGTCAGCGGGCCGGATTCAGGTACGGGCACAAGCTTCCTTTGGTATGCGGGATAGGCAACGGGAATATTTGCTAGCTAACATATCAACTCGTTGCACGACTGTCATGGAAGCAGACAACAAGGCGGTTCTCAACCGAATCGCCTTTTTTAGTCGGATGCCGAGCTACCTCGTTCGTGCAGTCCGTGGCTGAGGTCTTCACTCGGCTCGTGAGTATAAGCCATGGACCAGCTTCGACGGTGGCGCGGATTAATGTTCTGGGAGCGTAACGAGTTGTACTTTTGAATACCTCGCCAGGCGTAGTCAACCGCGGCCAGCACGTGACCGGCACTACCAGGGATCAAAAAGACGTAAGCAATCAGGTTCAACCAGTTAGACTCAGCGACTCCCTGGGCCAGGACCAGGGCCGGGATACCAATCATCAGCAACGCGGTGCGAACCTTGCCCAGCACTGTGACCTCAAGTTCTGGGCTACCCAGAAATAAGAACGCCATCAGGATAGCCAGCAACAGGTCTGGCACAATCAGGCTGAGTGCTAACCACCACGGAGCGAAACCAGACAGTGCCACCGACACCACGACGATGATAATCCCGATGCGGTCGGCCACCGGATCCAGCCACTTTCCAACCGTGGAAATTTGGTTCAGTCGCCGTGCTAAATATCCGTCAATCCAGTCGGTGGAGAACAACACCACCAAAGTGATGAATGCCCAGACATACTCATCAATGACCAGCAACCAGACAAAGACCGGCACCAGCAAAAACCGGACAAAGGTGATGATATTGGGTATGGTCAGCCACCGGTCGGTGACAACATAGTCAATATCGTCGCGGGTACCTGCACCAATCAGTCGCATCAGGACGGTCCTGAGCTCCATCGGGTGGTAAGAGCCACAGGGTTAGTCCTTCTTTTTGTTCAGACGACGGACTAAGACAGCGAAAGTAGTCACCGAAGCACCCAGCAGAGTCAATGGAGCCCAGCGGTCTTTGACGAATTCACCTGCGTCGTTGACTTTCTCGCCTGCTGCTGCCGCGGTCGAGTAGGAAGAAACCGGACGCAACTGTTCTGCACGGGTAGCCGAATCGACGCGCCCCAGGGCGTGGTCGGTGAAGGTCGCCAGCTGGGCTTTGACGTCAGTCTTCTCATTCAGGCCGGAGCGAATGTCACCGAGGTGACGGCGACGCAAGTCCATGCGGTGGCGGATTTCGTCATCGCTGGGCTTGATATCAGGAATGCCCTCCGGTGCCTCACCGCGCTTGATCGCGGCTTTTTGTTCCTTCTGCGCCTGCTTGATGAGTTCTTTCTCGCGCTCTTTATCGATCTTCTTCTGCTCGGCCTTTTCGGCCTCGAGGCGATCGAACTCCACTGGGTCGAATGCGTTACCTTCCGTGAGGTATCCAATGTCGTGCTTGACCCCGCGAATCAGGTCAGCGGGAACAAGAGGCATCGCAGCCATGATTCGCCAAGCGCCAATACCGATCAGGATCAGAGTCAGAACGAAGGCTCCCAGAGCGGTCCAGAGTGCCGCAACCCAGATATTGGTTTGAGTAGCAAAGCCTCCGATCATTGCCACGATCAAGGCCACGATGGTGATAAACAGGAACAAGAGGCCGACAACCGCAAATCCGGCCCCTACCCCGATGGTCACACCTTTGGAAGTGGCATGAGATTTTAGTAGTTGGAGGTTGTCCTTTAACTGTTTCGGCACCAGGCGCGAGCCAGTTGTGGCCAGATCCATCAGCGAGCTGGACCGAGTCTGATCTGAGACGGTCGGGGCACTCTTCTGAGCCATTCGAAAATTCCTACTCTCCACGGGAGGTGTTCAGTACCAGCAACAAACTATCATGACCGGTGCACCGACGAGAACCATCGGGCCCTCGTCGGTGCACCAAACGTCTACTCAGCGTGTTTCTCTCAGTATTTCACACCTTGGGCTTGAATGCCTGGGGGAATTCACACAATGACCAGATTAGTTAGCGGGCACCGTCTCTTCAGCAAGATCCTGGCCATTGGTGTCGTCGAGGTCAACGTCCCACCGCAATTGGTCATCGTCCTCATCCAATTCCAGCTCGTCGACGATCGCTTCATCATCGCGTCCCTGAAGGACTTGCTGAGCTGCTTCAGCCGCGGTGACCGTGGCTTGTTCGGCTTTCTGCGTATCGTCGTCATCGCCGTCGTCTTGCTCGGTCTCGGTGACCTGACCTTCTGGAGTGATCACCAACTCATAAAGAGCACCCGAAGAAACTACGTCAACTTCATAGCTTGCACCAGAGTCCTCGCGATCCACTGCAATGACCACCCCATCACTATATTCATTCAGTGCCGCATCAATCACGCCGAAGACCGCGTCCTCGCTTTCCGCGGTACCGTTTGAGTCGTTGGCACTACTAGCGTCATCATCCTGATCATCGCTGTCTGACTGGTCGTTTTCTTCCACCTGGCCATCAGCGTCGGCACCAGCATTCTGGTTGTTCGCCTCGGTCCCAGAGTCTGCGCTCTGCTCAGCGGGGGCATTTGCTGAAGTGTCGGTACCTTGTTCTTCGGTCGAGCAACCTGTCAGCGTGGCCAGTCCCAGAACGCTAAGCCCCAGAACAGTGGTGACATGGCGGGTAGTGGTAGTTGTCATCATCAGAATCTCCTCCTTGCGGGATTACATCTCGTCGTGATTCTGTTTTGACCCGAGGATGCTATTCCCCCGGCTGATGAGTCTGAACGTATCGAGAGTTTGTGAGAAGGCTATGAGAATTGATGCGTATGAGGCCTAAACTGACACTCATGAGCCCAACGATTCGCCCCGCGCGTCCGCAAGATACCGCCGAAATCCTTCAGATGATCCAGGCCCTTGCCGTGTACGAGAAAGAGCCTGATGCCGTCCGCAATACTGCCGAGCAGTTGCAAGTCCATCTTTTCGGCCCGCACCCTGCCATTTTCGCCCACGTCGTTGACGCGCCCGGTCCCAGCGACGGCCGGCTAGCTGGATTCGCATTATGGTTTTTGAACTATTCCACGTGGGAGGGGACGCACGGAATCTATCTCGAGGACCTCTACGTGCGTGCACAACACCGTGGCCAGGGATACGGCAAGGCGCTACTACAGCATCTGGCCAGTATTGCCGTAGCGCGCGGTTACCGCCGGGTCGAGTGGTCAGTGCTGGACTGGAACCAACCCTCCATTGATTTCTACCGCCACCTCGGGGCCTACCCCATGGATGGCTGGCACGTCTTCCGGCTCGATGGCCCCGCACTCCAATCGTACGGAACTTCGCAGGATTCCAACCGGCCAGAGGCGTAAATTAGGCATTCGGCGCGTAGTCAGTCCCAGCTCCCCGCAACCGGATCGACGGAATCAACACACCGTCGGGGTCTGTCTCGTGGCCTGTGACCGTGGGACGCGGTTTACCGCAAGGCAAGGACTCCGACGCCGCCGTAGCCACAGATTCGTTGACCTTCTGAGCCGGCTGGGGATCGGTTGATACAGCAGCCAGATGCGCAGCACGGTGTGCTTTGAGCTCGTCACGTAATTGTTGTGCATCTTCAGTGCCCACGATAGAGAATCCGCCATCGACGATCATGTCAAGATCTTCTTCAGCCGGTTGCCCCTCTGAGGTGAGATAGTCTCCCAAGAATAATGAGTTAGCCACATGGAGCGATAGTGGCTGTAGCGAGCGCAAGTGCATTTCTCGACCACCCGCGATCCGCAGTTCGCGGTCAGGACACATAAACCGCACAGCGCACAGGATGCGCATGCATTGCTGTGGGGTGAGATAATTGGTCCCCGCAAGAGGGGTGCCTTCAAAGGGGATCAGGAAGTTGACCGGAATCGAGTCTGAGTCGACGTCCCGGAGCGACTCAATGGTTTCGATGATCTGCTCATTGGTTTCGCCCATACCCACAATCAGACCCGAGCACGGTGACAATCCAGCATTTCGGGCCTTACCGACAGTATCAACGCGGTCAGCAAAGGTATGAGTGGTGCAGATATTGCCGTAATGTGACTCAGCGGTATTGAGGTTGTGGTTATAGGCATCTACTCCTGCTTCTTTCAATCGTTCCGCCTGCCCGTCTTTGAGGAAGCCCAAGCAGGCACACACCTCAACACCGGGATTGGCCGATTTGATGTCCTCTACCATCCCAGAGACCTTCTTAATGTCTCGATTCGAAGGCCCGCGTCCGGAGGCCACCAAGCACACGCGCGAGGCTCCACCGGCGAGCCCGAATTCAGCTTGTCGCCGTGCTTCATCAGCATCAAGCCAGGAGTACTTGAGAATCTCGGTGCCTGACCCCAAGCGCTGTGAGCAATAACCACAGTCTTCAGGGCACAGACCAGACTTCAGGTTCACTAGGTAGTTAACCTTGACCTGGTTGCCAAAGTACTTTCTGCGCAAGCGACTCGTAGCGCTGACGAGCTCCATCAAGTCAGTATCTGGACTGGTCAAAATTTCCATCGCGTCGTCAGCGGAAATGACTTCACCGTTTTCAACGCGGTCTGCGAGTAATCCGTAGTTGAACACTGTTCAATCCTTGAACACTGTTCAGGAAATGTCAACCTCCTCACACAAACGGCACGCTTGCCTCCACCGCTCACCTGTGGCGAAATCTGGCGCTAAAGCAGCTCAAAGATACCAATTCCTGCGATAACGACACCGAAAATTGCGGTAAATCCCGCGCTGGAGGATGTCGCCTGTTCAGAAAGTAACTCGTCGAGCGTCGTCAGGGGCCCGGAGACTGTCTTCGGGAAAAAACACCGCCCCAGCGCCAGCAGTAAGGCTGGCATAATCATCACCACACAATACAGGGCCAGCAGACTAGCCGATTGCCACAGACTCAGCTCCTGAGCGACCAAGATGCCGATCGCCGCCAGATAGGGAAGCATGGTGGCCACCTCCAACACCACTGCTGTCAGAGCGAGGCTTGTCATTAAGGACGCCGATTTCAACCCCGAACTCTCGGACTGCATGATGTGGTCTCTGATTCTCCGCAAGACGCCTGGGCCTCGCTTCGGCGCCTTCCGGACGCGGTTTCTTCGGCGATCACGCCACATCAGAAACACCCCAATCATGACAGCCAGGGCCCCGATGAACACCAGAATCCAAGAGAACCCCTCCGATTCAAATACTGACCGGTACCGAGCAAACAGAGCGTCAGCACCTAATAGGAGGGCCAGACCAATCGCGTAGTAACTCAGCGCCACGACAGCTAGGTAGGTCGCAATACGACCAAAGCGGAACTGTCCCGGTGCCATCGTCAACCACACCGGAATGAGCAGTGTCCCGAAAGCCGTGGAGTCTAAGAGCGCGAGGCCACCAATCACGAGGAGCAACATCAAGGGCGAATATACCAATCAGGTCAGCGGAACAGTTCAGAACGAGCTCCGGGTACAGGACTCACGCGATACCGAGTTCATTACCTACCATCCCCCAGGTTTCGTCGGCAGTGTTCTTCTGCTCTCTGACTCTGTTACTCGGTGAGACCTGTTGGTGTTCCTTCTGACGCTGTAGTGCTCTCTGATACATCTGCTCGTTCATCACTACTGGCATCGTCTCGTGGCCTGGCATCGGGTCCATCCCCTGAGACTTCATCCAGTCGAACGCCCGACGCATCAACACGTCCAACTGCATCATCGTCTCCTTCTGCCACTTCAAGCTCTGTCTCTCCATCTCTTCCAGCTTGAACGGTCGCACTCGTTCCCGACGCAACTGTACTTCGTGGCTGATCACGATCGCCTTCAGATAGTTCCTGAATTCCTCGGTCACGTCCTGAAACCTCGGAAGTTCCAGTGCCCGATCCAGCACCGACGGAAACTCCCCGTCCACTGTCTCCTCGTGGTACATCTCCACCAGAGACTGCAGATACGGGGTCTCCTCCAACGGGTTCTGCCACACGTTGGGATCCTCGTCCCATGCGTCCTGTTGGGCCTGCCACCGATCGTGTTTGCGTTGCATCACGATCGGATCCCCGAACCGTTCCTCCCACAGCAGTTCTGGTTCGATCCTGGGTTGGTTCATCCTCGGTTCTGGTTCAATCTCGGGTCGGTTCATCATCACTTCCTCTCCGAGTTCTCTGTCATCTCAAAAACATGACATATCTGAATAACTTCTTGGTTGACATAACGCCACAGGGATCGTTTGATGTCAACCCCTCGAATCTCTTCTTCAGTTCGAGCCGGGTTCATCACAGAGTGCTCTCGTGTGCCGGGCTCAGCGTAGAGTAGTACCTCGAGGCGACACCGTATCGTCATCAGCCAGTCCGTCCCTTGTTCCGCGCTGATCCGTTGCGGTAGTCGTTAAAGTGTCTGAGACCACAGTCGTATGGGGTAGCGACATCCGGATCGATCTGAAGGAACGAGCGGTTGGATCAAAGCAAACACCCGAACGAGAGCTTCCTGGAGTGCTACTTCGTGACCGGACGAACCGTGCCCCACCCCACTCCCGAGCCAGATGAAGCTGAAATAGAAGCGATCGTGGATATTGCTCGGCGCGCGGTTGCTGGTGGCGCGGGCATCGTACAGGTTCGGAGTAAGCCGATTAGCGTCCGTGCCCTGACCCGGCTTTCGGTCAACATTGCAGTTGCGGTCGAAGAGGTCAACCCGCAGACCAAAGTGGTCATCGATGATCGCGTCGATATCGCAGTCGCGCTGATGCCAGACCACCATGTTCACGGAGTACACCTAGGCCAAGATGATTTGGACCCCAGACTCGCCCGGCGGGTCTTGGGGCCTCAAGCCATCATCGGACTAACCACCGGCACACTGCCACTGGTTGAACAGGCCAACGAGTATGCCGATGTCATTGACTATGTGGGCGCTGGGCCCTTTCACCCAACACCTACCAAGGACTCCGGACGCGAGCCCTTAGGACTAGAGGGGTATCCCGCCCTCGTCGAGGCCTGCCGAGTTCCGGTGGTAGCAATCGGTAGCGTGCGCGCCGAGGATGCGGGCGATTTGGCCGCCACGGGGGTCGCCGGTGTCGCTATTGTACGAGGCTTCATGCAGGCTGAAGACCCCGCGGCCGTTGCCCAGGAAGTCAACCAGGCCTTTGCAACCCGGGGGATCACCCGATGACGACGAACGCCTCCGCTACCCGCCTTGTCTCCCCCGTTGGGCACCTCATCATTGGTGCCGGCATTATTGGGCTGACAACCGCAATCGAGTTGTTACGCCACGGGGTTCCCGCTCAAGACATCGCGCTCGTCGACGCCCACCCCATCAGTGGTGCCTCCCGCGTGGCTGGAGGCATGCTCGCCCCGGTGGCGGAGGTCCAATATGGACAAGAAAAGCTGTATCCGCTCATGGTGCGTTCGGCTGAACTCTGGCCACAGGTGGTGGACTGGATCCGGGAACGCACCACACTGCCGACAGGATATCGGTCCGAATCCACGCTCGTTGTCGCCGCTGATCGGGCCGATGCGACCCACGTATCTGAGCTCCACGCGCATCAGACCCACCACGGCATGGACGTCCGCCGCATCACCATACGCCAGGCCCGGACCTTAGAGCCGGGACTTTCCCCGCAGTTGGCGGGGGCAGTGGAAATCCCGGGAGATCACCAGGTCAATCCACGATTGTTTTGTGTGGCATCGCTTCAGGTACTCCAAGAAGCCGGGGTGCGACTGATAAAGCAACGGGCAACGGCACTGACCTTTGACTCGGCGCGCTGTACCGCGGTGCGCCTGGCCACCAATGATGTCGTCGAGGTCAGCGGGAGCGTCTATGTCTGCAATGGCCTAGGCGCCCAGCACATCGCCGGTGTGCCCGTCTTGCCGTTGCGTCCAGTCTGGGGCGACCTAGTGCGTTTGGCGGTTCCAAACGACCAGCCGGCCCCAGTCGATCGCGTCATTCGCGGTTTCGTCGAGGACCGCCCTATTTACGTCATTCCGCGCACCGATCACACCATTGCCGTGGGCGCCACCAGCCGAGAAGATCAGCGCACCCGTGCCGGCGTCGATGGGGTGTATACGCTGTTGCGGGATGCGATTCGCATCGTACCGGGGCTGGAGGAGTGCGAATTTATCGAGGCCCTCGCTGGGGCTCGACCGGCCACCCCGGACGATCTCCCGCTGCTGGGCACGGTCGGGTCCAACGTGGTCATTTCGACCGGATATTTCCGCCACGGGGTTTTACTCTCTGCGCTCGCCGGACAGGCCAATGTGGCCCTAGGGTTAACCCAAGACACTTCACAATTTGGACGGAACGAGGCAACAGATAAGGTAGGCATCGACATCAGTGCCTGTGCCTTGGAACGGTACCTGTAAAGGAGAATATGCCCGTGTTGTATACGGTCAACGAGGAACAACGCACCAGCACAACTCCGCTGAGCATCGCGGATATTGTGCACCACGAAACGTCTTCGTCCGGGGCAACTGCCGCAGCTACAGCGGATGCACAAGGCATCGCGGTCGCACTTAATCGCACTGTTGTCCCGCGGAGCCAATGGGAATCACAGCAAGTCAGCGATGGTGACGACATCGACCTACTCATTGCCGTGCAAGGTGGTTAAGCACATGTTGGAGATTGCAGGACGGTCTTTTAACTCCCGGTTGATCATGGGGACCGGCGGTGCGACGAGCCACGAGCTGTTAGAAAAATCCTTGGTCGCCAGTGGCACAGAGCTGACCACAGTTGCTATGCGTCGTTATCGCACGTCACACAGCGCCGATACTCCGTCAAGCAACCGCGGCGAGAGCGTCTTTACGTTATTGGAACGACTCGGCATTGCGGTGTTGCCCAATACTGCCGGATGTCGCACGGCTAAAGACGCAATCCTTACCGCTCAGCTGGCACGTGAGGCTTTAGGGACGAACTGGGTGAAGCTCGAAGTGATTGCCGATGATCGCACGTTGCTACCGGATGTTGTCGAACTGGTCGACACCTGCGAGATGCTCGTGGCTGATGGGTTTGAGGTTCTGGCCTACACCAGTGATGACCCCGTGGCGGCCAAACGACTCGAGGACGCCGGAGCCGCTGCGGTAATGCCGCTCGGGTCTCCCATTGGAACAGGGCTGGGAATTCTTAACCCCCATAATATTGAGCTGATCTGTGCCCGCGCCCAGGTTCCGATCATTCTGGATGCAGGTGTGGGCACCGCCTCAGATGCAACGCTGGCCATGGAACTTGGCTGTAGCGGTGTGCTCTTAGCCAGCGCTATCAATCGTTCCCAAGATCCGGTGACGATGGCACAAGCTATGAAACGTGCGGTGGAATCCGGCCGCCTGGCCCGGGAGGCCGGCCGGATCCCCCTCCGCAACCATGCCGAAGGCGCTCTGGCTAGTTCGACCTTCGAAGGCCTTGCCCGGTGGGATGAGAACTGGGCACAAGAGGTGCTCTAGTGTGATGACCGAGCACAGTCCCCAGCCTTTTCGTAGTCTGCCAGTTCAGGAGCAACGACGCACCGCTCGCCACCTGAATCTTCCCGATTTCGGGCCCGCCGAGCAACAACGCCTTCATGACGCTAAGGTGCTCGTTGTAGGTGCTGGCGGACTCGGTAGCCCCGCTATGCAATCGCTGGCAGCAGTCGGGGTCGGCACCATCGTGCTGTATGACGACGACACCGTCGATATCACCAACTTGCACCGGCAGATATTGTTCAGCACAGCCGACACGGGCCGACCAAAAGTCACCGTCGCTGCCGAACAGCTCCGTCGTTTGCAACCGGACATCAGAGTCGAAGAACATCGCGAGCGTCTCACTGCGGAGAATATTCTCGATGCTTTGGCGCACGTCGATGTCGTACTGGATGGTTCCGATACTTTTGCCACCAAGTACTTGGTCGCCGATGCAGCCGAGATCACCGGCACCCCGCTGGTCTGGGCGACAGTACTGCGATACAGCGGACAGCTTTCCGTCTTTCAGACGGGAAAAGTAGGTCTGAGGGATCTCTTTCCAAACCAACCAAGTGGAGACGCCATACCGGATTGTGCTTCTGCAGGTGTCTTAGGAGCAACCACAGCAGTCATGGGTTCTTTAGCCGCAACCGAGGTCATTAAGGTGCTCACCGGCATCGGTCGCCCACTGCTCGGCTCCGTACTGTCCTATGACGCATTGAACGCCACCACCAGCACCTTTAACGTGATGGCAGATCCGCAACGCAACCCAGTCACACCAGCACAGCTTGGTACAACCCCAAGCACCTGCAGATCAAAAACTGTGTGCCCGGACGGCGATGCCCACACCCGTACCCTCTCTGAACGCCGGCGACTGTTGGACCGCATTTCCCAAGGAGACGCTGTCGCGCTGGACGTGCGCGAATACCACGAAACCTTGCTGGACAATCTCGCAGCGCTAGGACCACACAGTCGCTCCAGCCACCTGGCAATGTCGGAGTTAACTTTGCCAGACGGCACACTTGAACAAGATGCCCCGCAGGTCCGAGATCTATTCTCCCGTCACGGCGAAGCAGACATCGTCGCGTACTGCGCTTCTGGCAAACGCAGTCAGCGGTTTGTTGAGACCTACGCATCACTCGCACAAGCACACGGGGTCACACTGACCAACCTTCCCGGAGGAGTCTCGGGCTGAATCGCCCGGCACACGAGACATCAGCGCCGGTGGTATCACCTCACGAACTATCTATCCCCAAGCATTATCTCGGACGACCTGACTACTCGGCGGTATGTTTGGCACGATAAATGCCGATATGTGACGGGAAAAATCATAGTCAGAGCGAGTATCGGGTAAGCTTCAACTTATGGATCAGCCTCTCCACGTTACTGTTACCGGTGCCGGGGGTTTCCTCGGTAGCCACGTCGTTTCCCAGCTGGAAGCAGCCGGGGAAAAAGTCACCGCGCTAGCGGATGCCAACGATTGCGATATCACCGATGCCCAGGACGTGGAGCAAACCATCGGGCCCTGCGATGTCATCATCCACTGCGCAGCGATGGTGACTATTGAAGACCAGGTGAAACCGCAGGTACGAGCCGTCAACGTCGAAGGCACCGCCAATATCCTGGAAGCGGCGCGTCGTCACCAGGCTCGTCTGGTGTATGTGTCGTCTGTTCATGCCCTCACCGAGGCTCCGACCGGCGTCGTGATGGAAGAACCGGAGTCGTTCGACCCCGACACCGTCTTCGGTGGGTATGCCAAAACCAAAGCCGAGGCAGCGGCCCTTGTCATGGAAGCTGATGACGTCGATCGGGTCATCATTCATCCTTCAGGGCTGTTAGGCCCGAACGATCCCGGGGCAACAAACCTGACGACACTGGTGCAACGCCTGGTGGATGGAGAACTGGGAGTTGTGGTCAAAGGTGGCTATGACATGGTCGACGTGCGTGACGTGGCCGTTTGCGTGGTCAAAGCCTGTCGCACCGGTTCGGGACCCTATCTGGCAACCGGTGGCTACGTGAGCCTGCGTCAACTCGGACGGATTGTACCAACTTGGTCGATCGACGTGACCCCCTGACATTGCCGTTGTGGGTGGCTCGGCTAGCAGCGGTGCCGGTCGAAGGTGTCGCGCGTCTCTTCGGACGGCCCCCGCTATTTACTAAGTATTCTCTCTATACCCTGAGCTCAGGAAACCGTTTCAAAAATGCCAAGGCCCGCCGTGAGCTGGGGTTCGAGCCTCGTCCACTGGAAGAAACCTTGAGCGATATGGTGGACGAGCGACAGTCGCAACAAGACTGACGCGGCCTTCCTGAAGCACCTGAAGCACCCGCCCTGTCTGTTTCTCGTCGGGCCTCTCCTCGGTAGTCAGGAGGGGCCCGAGGCATGATGCCGTCAGGACCGGCCCCATCGTGATGCGAATGTGGCGATGATCGACACCGATCTCAAAATTTTAGGGTGAGATATCGACCACAACTTTATGTTGTCCGTGGTTTTCCGTACGAATGGAAGGACCAACGGTTCATTACCGATACCGACCGCTACCACAAGGAAGTGATCACCATGGGACCGTTCATCGCGTTGGTCATTTTGGGGGCCATCACGCTCTTTGCACTGTTGGGGACTCGCCCTATCTCGACGCTGTTGACTCTGCTTCAGCTGGGATTGTTTTTCTTGGCGGGATTCACCATCATCTATTCAACCGGTGCTGAATATCCGGCATGGGGCCATGCTGTCCTCTACTCAGCCGGATGGATCTTGATCACAGCGTGCCGTTCCGGACTTATCGGGGCCCTGATGAGAGACCGATGACACCGCACAGTCCACGTCCGAGATCGCCACGAAGCAAGCACCAGAAAATTTCAACCTGAAACGTCCTCGTTCCAGTGCTCCGGACGAGGACGTTTCGTTGCCGTTGTATTGGTCTCGGGCTGAAGCCGACGTAAGTTCGACGCACGAGAAAGCGCCCACCACTAACGGGCGGGCGCTTTCTCCGTGCTCATCTAACGGCCGCCTGGTTCCGAACCATCCTCCGGTGCCCGCTTAGTCTCAGTCTGACCAGGTTCCCCTCCCTCAGTGCTGGCCTGCTGCTGTTCAGCAGCAAACTCGTCCGAGGCATCATGGGGCGAAGGCTCCGCAAAGAGACCGTCGTCTTCTCCCTTGAAGAAGTCCTTCGTGTAGATGAGCAGGCACAGAATGATACCTGCCACAAAGCCCCAGCTTGCTCCCATGGTGGCAAGAATTGCTGCGGTCACCCCAGCGATACCAAGGTCGGTTTTCGAGCGTGCCTCGGTAATACCAACTCGAATTGACACAAAGCCCTGCACCAGCAGGGTCAGTGCCAGTGCGACCCCGAGCACCGGCTCCATCAACGTCACGATCGGCAAGAGCCAAAGACCCGTATTCGTTCCCAATCGGAACGAACCCGCCCCGCTGAAAATCGATTGCATCGCCTTCGGGCCCTTCTTGTACCGCTCCGAAGTTGTCACGTGCATGGCAGCCCAAAGCGGACCACACATCGCGGTGTCGGGCCCGAAGATACTCATCAAAACGTTTCGACCACCGAAAATCAGGTGCCCACGGTTGGGGTTATAGCGAACGTTCTCATCGGTACGCACCACGTTTGCTTCGTCCAGCACAGCGCGTGCCTGCAGGACATCGCCGAAGACGACGATGTAGGCAGCCAGCACCGTGGGAATTGCAGTGAGGAACATCCCGATCGGTGGCATACCCAGACCAAACACCGTGTATTCAGTGAATAGCGTGTTGAAATCAGGGGTGCTGAAACCCCACTCGACGTCAGGCCAAGGTACTTCGTTAAACAGCGGAGCGATAACCACAGCCAGGAGCATGGCGGGCAGAATGCCGAGGCTACCGATGAAAGCCAGGACCCCGGATTTACGTTGCCACATCTGGAAGTGTTTTGAGTACAACAAGAAAAATGCGATACCGACGCAGATAGTGATCGTCCAAGGGAAGTCCTCAAATTGCCCGCCCGCGGAGAAGACTCCCTGCACGGCTGCCAGTCCAGCACCGACGACGATGCCGGCGCGCAGTGCGTTCGGCACGAATCGCACCACCTTTGAGGCCAGCCCCGTGACACCCAGCGTCAGCGACAGCACCCCCAACACCAGCTGGAACGAAACCAGCGCATGGACCCGCTGTTCCACTGGGAACGATTCAAGATATAGCGCCAACAGTGGAATCGCTGGGGTGATCCAGCCAGGGACGACCGGGTCACCGAGCATGTGATGGGTGAGGTAGAGCAAGCCGTTGAGAATCACGATCGCAAGCGCAGCCTCAAACGGCATTTCGAGCAGCTCGGTCATCAACGGAATGGCGGAGAGGTCAACCGCACACATTACGAGACCCTGCGTGTAGTCTCGCCATTCAAATCGGTAGTGCAAGAAGGGCAGCCGAACGTCAAACGGCCCCGCCTTCCACGGTTTCGCATATCGACGCGTCATCATATAACTCCTCTATGCCATGACGAAACGCCGCTCTTCGGAATGGGTGTGAGGCGAGATCGGGTTTCGCAGTGGGTGTATTTGTATCTTGAGAGACTTCGAGGTCCTGAAGAATCAGGGGGCACTGAACCACACGATTCCACGGACCTCGATAACGTCTGATTCTAGTTCCTGCTACCGTGCTACGGATGGTTATTGTCAGCACTGTGAGGTACTACTCAAATCGACCTGGCTTGGCCTCGGGCCAGAGGCGTCCGCACCCCGATAACGACCTAGTGAGAAGGCACGCCATCGTGGGTGGCCGAATACCTCGCCCGCCCTCTGAAAACTCGAGATAAAAACAGCTATGGCGCACGAGCCCACCTCGTTCAGTCTCAACCCACCAGATACCGTCTCAGACGGTTGCAGGATGCTGGTAGTTGCTAATGGCATTGGTTGTGCCCAGCTACTGGGGGGGGAGGGAACCTTTAACGCAAAACGTCCCCGCCCGGCAGCTCCGAACGGGGACGTTTCTTCACAGCTCCCCCAGCTGGATTCGAACCAGCAACCCTTCGATTAACAGTCGAATGCTCTGCCGTTGAGCTATGGAGGAAAGCGACGGATAATTACTTTAGCAGAAGAAATCCGAAGTGTGAAATCGAGGTGACATCGGCTGATCTGTGAGGCTGGGGGTCTTAGTGGCCTCTGATGGCCCGGCGACGCTGTTCGAGTTGCATCAGTTCCTGATTGATTTTCAGGAACTCGTCGTCGTTGTCGCCCACTCGATTTAGCTGGGCTAGCAGGTCAGCTTTGCGACGGGTGATCTGTAATTCAAACAGACTGTTCATGATGTCGCGACAGTAGAGAACGACATCATGTTCATTCGTTGCAGGTAAGGCTGTCACGGCCAGCTCAGCGACCATGGGACGCAAGGCAGCGGGCACTTCCCCAGAGACTTTTTCAACCCACCCGTTCAAACTCTCGGTCGTTGAACCTGTGGTAATGATGGCCGCCTGGATCGCTGCGAAGACCGGCACTCTGAAGACAGAGGAGTAGAACGCTTCCCACTGCTCTTGGGAGAGCACCTCCGGGTACTGGAGCAAGACCTCTAGCGCGCCTTTTTCCATTCTGGCCACAGGATCCCTAAGATCGGGGTGACTTGCCACCGGGAGGTTCTCACCTACCTGCCGCTGTTGCCCCGGCTGGGATACTCTGGCCGAGTGTTCTTTTTGGTGTTGTTGGAGGCGACGTTCTTCGGTACGAACCGCTTGGTCGACATCGGTGAGTTCCAGCCCCAGTTTTCCAGCAAGATCTCGAGCGTACTCCTTTTTCATGATGGGATCTTTGATGCCAGCCAGAATGGGGGCTGTGGCTCGCAATGCTTGGGAACGACCCTCCACACTCTGAAGATCAAACCGCTTCAGCGTGGTGTTGAGGGCAAATTCGAATAATGGCCGCTTCGAGTCAATGAGCTCCCGCAGAGCGTGGTCTCCTTTGTTAACACGCAGATCGCAAGGATCCATACCCGAGGGTTCTACGGCCACGAAAGTGCGAGCTTGAAACTGTTGGTCTTCTTCAAAGGCCCGCAACGCTGCTTTCTGACCGGCTTCATCACCGTCAAACGTGAAGATCACTTCGGCGCCACTGCGGTCATCGCTAATCAGCCGGCGCACAATTTTGGTATGGCCCGATCCGAATGCGGTTCCACAAGTGGCTACAGCGGTGTCCACGCCGGCAAGGTGAGCTGCCATCACATCGGTGTAGCCCTCCACCACCACGAGCTGACGGTGCTGAGAGATCTGGCGTTTGGCGATATCCAGCCCGTAGAGAACTTGGGACTTCTTATACAACGCAGTCTCCGGGGTATTCAGATATTTCGGTCCGGGGTCTTCGTCTGACATTTTCCTCGCCCCGAATCCAATGGTGGCGCCGGTCAGATCCCGGATCGGCCAGGTCAGCCGATCTCTGAACCGGTCATACAGACCGCGACGTCCTTCTGAGAACAGCCCGGTGGCTTTCAATTCCTGGTCGGTAAATCCGTGGCGGTGCAAGTGGTCGAGCAGATTCGACCACCCGGCCGGGGCGTAGCCAACCCCGAAACGCTGGGCATCCTCAGCCGTGAATTCCCGGGATTGGAGGAATTGCTGTCCCAATGTTGCCTGGGATGTTTGCAGGGTTTTCTGATAGAACTCGTCGGCAATCTTGTGGGCTTCCAATAGACGCTGGCGCTGTCCGACCTCGCGGCGGTCTGGACCCTGACCGTCCTGATAGGCGACTTCGATGCCAGCTTTAGCCGCTAACGCTTCCACCGTTTCGGTAAATGAGGTGTGTTCCAACTCCATGAGGAAACTAAAGACATCCCCGGAGGCTTCACATCCGAAACAATGGTAGGTACCCACCGATGGCCGCACGTGGAATGACGGAGTCCGCTCGTCATGGAAAGGACACAAGCCTTTGAAGGATCCCACACCGGCGGACTTGAGCGTGACATAGTCTTCCACCACGGCTTTCAAGTCCGTGGCTTGCCGTACCGCATCGATGGTGTCGCGCTTAATCAGTCCTGCCATAGCACCAGTCTAGGAGCAACGACCGACAGCGTTCTCCACTGGCTGAGCATCTGTGGATAGCATGGAGAGGTGCAAGAATTAGTCATGGAAAAAACACGTGAAGTCCTGGCCGATGCCGAGCACATTGTCGTTTTCTCCGGTGCCGGTATCTCCAAGGAATCCGGCCTATCCACCTACCGTGAGCCATTGGAAGGCCTGTGGGAGAAGTGGGACCCCCAAGAATTAGCCACCGTTGAGGCCATGTACTACAACCCGGAGCTGGTATGGACGTGGATGATGCATCAGGCAGTGACCATGCGCCAGGCTACTCCGAATCCCGCCCACGAAGCCGTGGCGGAGATGCAACGCCGGCTCCACGATGTTCGGGTCATCACCCAAAACGTCGATGACCTCCACGAACGCGGGGGTGCCACGGTTCTGTCGCACTTACACGGCCAAATCGCCACATTCCGGTGCCATGACTGTCAGCGTCCCTCGCCGTTTTCGTTGGAGCAGATCCTGGCCCAACAGCAAATCACCCAGGCACCAACTGATCCCGAGCGACTCGCCCAGCCTCTCGAGTGTGAGATCTGTACGGGGTATTTACGTCCCGACATTGTGATGTTCGGCGAGGTGCTCCCCCAGCAAGATTTCACGGACGCTCTGACCGCCATGCAACAGGCCGACGCCGTCATCTCTGTGGGAACATCCTCGGTGGTGCAACCAGCAGCATCTTTGCCGTTGGCGGCCTCGCGGGCGACGCTGATCGAGATCAACCCGGCCCCAACCGAGCTGTCGGAAATGGCCGATATTATTCTGCGAGCGCCAGCAGCTGAGGTCATGCCACAGCTGGTTCCGGCCCGCAACTAGACCATGCTGCGGAGCCGAGTCGTTGAAGGAGACCACTAGTTAATGCGAGTGGGTTCGGCGTTACCGGCCACCAGATTGCCGTGCCACTGTAGCGCTGCGTAGTCGCTCAGTGATGCCACCTGATCGATGACAGCTCGGAATTTGCCGGCGTCGTCGGCCCGCTGCCAGTCGCGGGCATAGGTCGGCTCCAGATAGCGGTCGTCGTTCTCAGCCAAGAGCTCGACCAATTCACTCAGGATCTCGCGTTGCCGGGCGTAAAACGGTTGCCGTTCTTCGGACTCCATCACGTAGGTGGCCGCAATTCCTTTCATGACCGCGATTTCGACCTCGGTGTCTTCGGGAACCACCACGTTGGCGTTGTGTCGGGTGAGGTGGTCATTGCCGTAGACCTCACGGGTGGCGTTGAACGCTGAGGTGCAGAATCGCCCAATGAGTTGGGAGGTCATGTCCTTGAGCTGTGAGCGGGCTTGGCGGGACCCGTCGATCCGACCGACCCATTCTGGTGCGTGTTCCAGCCGGTCGAGCCCAGCCTCGATGGTGGCTTCATCGGTGTCGGGCAGGTACCAGGCCTGGATTGTGGACACCGCACGGGCGCGCTGTTCGGGGTCTTTGAGCCAATGCAGTTGGAAGTGCCCGGAGACCACCCCGTCTTCGATGTCGTGCACCGAGTAGGAAATATCATCGGCGAGATCCATGACTTGGGCTTCCATGGATTTCCTGGTGCCGGTCAGACCTTGGCGGAACCAGGTGAACACTGGCAGATCGTCTTCATAGACCCCAAATTTCCGCACACCGGGTTGACGGGTCCAGGGGTATTTGCAAGCGGCATCCAGACTGGCCCGGGTGAGGTTCAGCCCGGCAGAGGTACCGTCTGCGAAGGATTTTTTGGGCTCCAATCGGGCCAGCAACCGTAGGGTTTGAGCGTTGCCCTCGAATCCGCCGATGTGCTGAGACAGTGTGTCCAGGGCCTTTTCGCCGTTGTGTCCGAACGGTGGGTGCCCGAGATCATGTGACAGACAGGCGGTATCGACCACATCAGGGTCACATCCCAACGAGCGGCCCAGCTCGCGTCCCACTTGTGAAACCTCCAGTGAGTGCGTCAACCGGGTGCGAGTGAAATCATCATCTCCGGGTGAGAGCACCTGGGTTTTGGCCGACAGCCGACGCAGTGCCGCCGAGTGCACCACGCGAGCCCGGTCACGCTCATAGTCGGAGCGGTAGGAGGACTTCGGCGGTTCAGCTAACCAGCGTTGTCGGTCCCAATCGGTATACCCGGGTGTCTGCACCGCTTGGCCGGCATAGGGTGGACGGTCTTCGGGGCCGAAGAGGGGTTGCTGTCTAACCACCGGAGATATCCAGTTCTGCAGCGTGGATCATCGCCTGCTGTTCGGTATTGAGTTCTTGCGAGTCCAGCCAACCGTCAGGCAGGTGGGGCTTCTTTGGGCCACCGGCTCGACCGCGGGGGCCCTCAGCGACCGCACCGGGGTACGGGATCGACCGGTCCAGGGTGTCCAGGAGCTCACGCAACTGGTCCAGGGTCTCCACGGTAACCATCGAGCGTCGAATTTCTCCGCCGACCGGGTAGCCCTTGAAATACCAGGAGACGTGTTTGCGGATATCGCGCATGGCCTTGAGCTCATCTGCGTAGGTGTCGACCAGTAGTTCGCCGTGGCGGTAGAGCGCATCGGCAACGGTGCCCAGTCCGGGCCGGAAGCGCTCTTCAGATCCGGTGAAGGCATTCTGCAAATCCCCAAACAACCAGGGGCGGCCCTGGCAGCCGCGACCGACGACCACACCGTCGACACCGGTGTATTCGACCATGGCGATGGCATCTTCGGCAGACCAGATATCACCATTGCCCAGCACCGGAACCTCGCTGACGGCTGCTTTCAGTTCGGCAATGGAGTCCCAGTTGGCCTGACCGGAGTAGTGCTGGCGCATGGTGCGCCCGTGGAGTGCAATCGCCGAGACCCCCAGATCCACCGCCCGACGGGCCGCTTCCAGGGCGGTGAGGTGCTCCTCGTCGATCCCGCGACGCATTTTGATCGTGACCGGAATATCGCCGGCTTCGTCCACGGCGCCCTTGACGATGGAGGTGAACAGATCGATCTTCCACGGTAGCGCCGATCCCCCGCCGTTGCGGGTGACCTTCGGGACGGGGCAGCCAAAGTTCAAATCGATATGGTCGGTGTGATCTTCTTCGACCAGCATGCGCACAGCAGCGCGAGTGGTGACCGGGTCCACGGAGTACAGTTGCACGGACCGCGGTACCTCATCGGGATCGTGGGAAATGATCCGCATCGACTCCGGTTTACGTTCTACCAAGGCACGGGCGGTCACCATTTCGTTGACGTAGAGTCCGCCACCGTATTCGCGGCACAGACGACGAAACGCGGTATTGGTGATCCCGGCCATCGGTGCCAACACCACTGGGACCGGAATGGTCAACGGTCCGATCTGCAATGGGGGCAACGTCAGGGTGGTTTTCTCCGTGGTGTGGTGCGGACGGCCTTGATCTCCGGTACCGGTCGCGATGCGCTGTTCTCGCACAGAAGAAGTCACAGTAGTTGTCATGATTGCTCAATTATCCCAGATCCTGGCCGGCAGGGACCACCGCAGGCGGTCCACAGTGCGTAAAGCAAGCAACATCACTTGGAATAATCACCTGGAATGAAGCCCGATGATCAATTGTTGAACCGAGCATGAAGAAGAAACTCGGGTTTCTGAACTTTGTACACTGGACCCAAGGACAAAACGGGACTGGTGGCGCGCGCCAAGCCCTGCACGACCAGATTGAGATGACTGTCGCTGGCGAGCAGGTTGGGCTGGATGCCGCCTGGATTCGCTCGCATCATTTTCAGTCGATGTTTTCAGCGCCGTTCCCCACGCTGGCTGCGATGGCGGCGCGGACCTCGACCATTGAACTCGGGACCGGCGTGATCGACTTGCGCTACGAGCACTTAGCTTCATGACGGTCGTGACGTCGAGGCGGCACAGCGGCCGCTGACACGCCACGCGAGGCGTGGCCGGGAGACCTCCTGAGGAGTAGGTGATCAGCCTGCTCGCGGACGAGGAGGACCCACATGGCCATCATGCACAAGATCATCCGTCACACCGAGCCCCGCGCGTGGCTTGGCTGTCTGGCCTGCTACAACGACGGCGATCTCGTCGGCAGGTGGTACGACGCCGAGGACTGCGACGAGGTCACGCCTGCCCAGCTGCACGGTCACGCGACCGACCACGAGGAACTCTGGGTGATGGACCACGAGGGCATCCCTGTCACCGGCGAGATGGACCCCATGACCGCGGCCCAGTAGGGCCGCGTCCTCACCTCGGTGCCGGAGCACCAGCAGGAGGCCCTCTTCGCCTGGGTGCGGTCCGGCAGCTACGTCGCCGAGGACGGCGGCGTCCTCGTCTTCCGCAACCTCTGAGCTATAGGCGCGTTTACTGCACTGTCACGTAAACGCGCCTATACCCTCTTTGACAGTACTCAACTGTTGTCGTGGTGGAAATTCTTTAGGGTGAGCATCGATCTACTCCACTTCTCGTAAAACCCAGAAGAACTATTCAGTCACTGCTGTATAGTTCAGCGCATGCTGACGAATGATGCACGTATTGATGTGATGAACCGCTTGGGTCGAGCCATGGCTGACCCCACGCGGTCCCGCATCCTGTTGACCCTGTTGCGTGGGCCAGAGTATCCGGCGGTACTCGCCCAGAACCTTGAGCTGACGCGGTCGAACGTGTCAAACCATCTGGCCTGTCTGCGGGACTGTGGGATTGTGGTGGCGCACCACCAGGGACGCCAGACGCGCTATGAGATCGCCGACCCACACCTGACTCGGGCACTGACGGCGCTGGTGGACACGACCCTGGCCGTCGATGAGGCCGCACCGTGCATCGACCCGGCCTGCACTGTGGGGGACTGTAGTGACGTTGCGGAGGTGAGTGCGTGATCCTGTCCTCCATTGCGCAAGCAGTTGGGCTGTTCATCGCCACCAATATCGACGACATCATTATCTTGTCGTTGTTCTTCGGCCGAGGCCAAGGACAACCCGGCACCACCCGCCGTATCCTGCTGGGACAATATCTCGGATTCCTCGGCATTCTCGGGGCTGCCGTGCTTGCGGCCCTGGGCGCCCAAGCGCTGCTACCTGACCAAGTGCTGCCTTGTTTTGGCCTGATCCCACTGGGGCTAGGCCTATGGGCAACATGGCAGGCGTGGCGCAATCGCGACGACGACGCAGCACAGCTGGAAGGCAAGCGAGTCTCGGTCTGGACCGTGGCCGCGGTGACCTTCGCCAATGGTGGCGACAATATCGGGGTCTATGTGCCAGTGTTCGTCAGTGTTAGCTGGAGCACAATCCTGGCCTACTGCATCGTCTTCTTACTCCTCGTCGCCGTCCTGGTGTTTGTGGCTCGATGGATTACGTCCAGGAAACCTATCGCCGAAGCCCTGGAACGGTGGGAACACATTCTGTTTCCAGCAGTCCTCATTGGGCTGGGCGTTGTGATCCTCATCAGCGGCGGAGCCTTCGGTCTCTAAGCCACAGCGGTTGAACAGTTCTTGCAGTCATCAGCTCTGGCGGTCAGAGGTTGGTGCAGATGGCCTCGGCGTGGCACGTGGCGGGGTCCGCTGCGCGGCTGGTGTGGTGCAGGGCAGTGACGGTCTGGCGTAATTGGATGAGGTCAGCGATCTGCTGGTCGAGCTCGGTCAGACGGTTGGCCAGCAGCGCGTCGACGTGGGCGCAAGGCGGCTGGCCGGTATCGCGCATCCGCAGAATCTCACCGATGTGGGCCAGGGACAGTCCCGCGCGTTGGCCTCGACGGATGAAATCGAGTCGCCAGAGCATCGCTTCGGGGTAGTCTCGGTAGCCGTTCGGGGCCCGATCCGGGGGTGGCAGCAGCCCGATGGCTTCGTAATAGCGCAGCGTTTTGGTGGTGGTGTCGGCAGCGTCTGCCAATTCGCCAATCCTCATTGAACTCAAGGCTCCTTTATGATCGTCGGACTTGACCTTCCAGTGTACTGGAAGGTTCATACTGGGTGCAGACCAAAGAAAGAGGCAAACAGATGGTACAAGGTTTCGACGTTGATCTGGTGGTGGTGGGCTCCGGTGGCGCTGGCATGGCGGCAGCCATTACAGCCCGGCGGGCCGGCAAAGAGGTGTTGGTGATCGAGCGGGACACCCTCGGTGGCACCTGCGTGAACATCGGATGCGTCCCGTCCAAAACGCTGTTGGCCGCGGCCGGCACCCGGCAAGCCGCCCTGACCAACCCGTTCCCCGGGGTCCCCACCTCCGCCGCGGGCGTGGATCTGGGGTCGCTGGTCGGACAAAAAGACCAGCTAATCACCCGGCTGCGAGACACCAAATACGCTGAGGTCGCGGCCGCGCATGGGTTCCAGATCCGCACCGGGGAGGCCTCCTTTGTTGATCCCGACACCCTGGTGGTGGATGGGACCCCGGTGACAGCCGGTTCGATTGTGCTGGCCACCGGCGCGGTGCCAGCCTTACCACAGGACGTGACCGGGTTGGACGAGGTGGACTATCTGACCTCGACCACGGCCATGGCACTGACCGAGCTGCCCGAGTCCATGATTATTATCGGCGGCGGCTACGTCGGCATCGAACAAGCCCAGCTTTTTGCCGACTTGGGCACCCGGGTGACGATCATCGGCCGGATCGCCCCCACCGCCGAGCCAGAAATGACCGCCATCCTCCGACAAACCCTGACCCTCGATGGGATTACGGTGCTCGAAGAGCACGCCACCGGGGTGACCCAGGAGCATGACCAGATCCAGGTGGCCACCGCCTCGGGACGCAGCCTGTGTGCTGAGCGCCTGCTGGTGGCCACCGGCCGCCGCCCGTCCACCGAGCATCTCAACCTGCCCGCCGCAGGTATCACCACCGACCAGGAGGGATTCATCCTCGTCGATGACCACCAGCGCACCACCAATGCGCGGGTCTTTGCTGCCGGTGACGTTACGGCGGCCCCGCAATATGTCTACGTCGCCGCGGCCACCGGCAAAGCTGCCGCGGCCAATGCCCTGCGCACCGATCCGCAAGTGCCGGCCACGAAAGTCGATTACACCGGCCTACCTGCCGTGATCTTCTCGCGCCCCCAACTGGCCACGGCCGGACTGACCGAAGCCGCGGCCCGGAGAGCCGGGTACCGGTGTCACTCCCGGGTGCTGAGCTTCCAAGACCTGCCGCGCGCCTTAGTCAATCACGACACTTGCGGGGCGCTGAAGATGGTCGCCGAAACAGGAACCGACAAAATCCTGGGCATCAGCGCTATCGGCGATCACGCAGCAGAGCTCCTGCTCCCGGCAACTTATGCGATCACCGCGGGGATGACCACCCGCCACCTCGCCGACACCTGGGCACCCTATCTGACCACCTCCGAAGCACTGCGCCTGGTGGCAGGCACCTTCCATGACGAGCTGCCCACGTCTTGTTGTGCCTGACCCTTTGTTATTCGGGGGTGTGGGGCAGGAAACTCAGTTGCTGGGCGTGGAAGGCGAAATGTTTCGTGGGGTAGGCGTAGAGGTCGACCACGGTCATCACCGGCCGAAAAAATGGATCCCACCGGGTGGGAAACGCCATCTGCAGCCCCAAGGAGGCGTGGGACTCGGTTTCCAGGTTGGCGGCCAGCGTGGTCGTGACCCGACGCAACTTCCGGGCCATCCGGTGACGATTGTACACGCGCGATGCCGCCCAAGACCCCCAGTAATTGACCCAATCAAAGGGCTTGGTCCCGGCATCGAGCAACCCAGCAAAGGCATTCCCCACGGACGGTGGCAACCGACCGAAACACTTGACGAGGGGCAGCAGGCGTCGGGTCACCATGTAACCGAACACCATGTGAAACAACAATTCTTCGTTGGTCCAGCGCGTACCGGCGCTTCGGCTACGCAACTCGGCGTCACCAGCCAGCGCGAGGAAGGTTTCCAGATCGCCACAGGCGTGCAGATATCCAACGGTGATCTCAGCACGGTCTATCACGGTGACCTTCTTCGGTCCGGAGCGGGGTCTTGCTCGCCTTGTCCTTTTATTATGGACTGCATTTCAACCTGTCTTGGCAGCATAGTTGCGCACACGTACGCAGCATCTAATCGGGCATAGCATGTCTGACAGATCCCTGCCTCCCATAGGAGCCCCACCATGCGATGCCACCTGATCACCGCCACCACGCTCGCCATCGCCGCCAGCGCCCTGCTCACCGGCTGTAGTGGCGACAGCCTCGAGGGCACCTACCTCGACGCCAAGGAGGGCCGATACATGCTCGTCCTCGGCGAGGACAGCACCTGCGGCCACCAGGAGCGGACCAACCCGCAGGCCGAGATCGACGATGACTGTTCCTGGACCCGCAACGGCGATGAGCTGACCTTCGTCGGACTCATGAGCTACAACGTCTACGGCACGGTCAACGACGACGGCTCGATCACCATCCCGCACCAGAACCACGTCAGCTCGAAGCTGCTGCAGAAGCAGGAGAGCTGAGCGTGATCACGAGACCCCCGGGGAGCATCCGCTCCTCGGGGGTCTCTTTTTTGATCTGCGTGAATGCAGGAGTCATGGGATAATGAAGCATGCGCATCAAAGACTTCTTCGAGGAGCCAGCGGGGACTGGCAACCCCTGGGATTCATCGAAGCCGGTTCTCAACGCCCACCTGATCACCCAGCTCGCACAGGGCACCGCTTACGACCCGAACCCGCTGGAAACCGCGCTCGAGCTCACCAGGCTCGTCCGAGCAGAGTACGAGTCCTACGGCACCGAGAAGTCGCACCTGCGGACCGACGAGGACGAGGCGAGGGCCGCACTCAAGGCGCTCCGCATGCTCCTCAAACGGAGGGGCATCGTCTTCGATCCTCCGTGGCGCGACTTCTCGTCCTTCCACAGTCACTGGATCGCTGAAGGTGCCTATGGGAAGTGGCAAGCTCGGCGCGACATCATCGAGAAGGTGTTTCGGCCGATCCAGGATCAGCTTGAGGAGGCCGAAGAGTGGCAGTTCCTTGGCGAACTGGCCGAAGGCATCTCGCCGCACGGCGATCTCGGCTGGACTGACGTCGACGATCACATCTCACAGCTACGGCAGCGCTTCAGGTCAGCCTCCACGCCTGTCGACTACAAGGATGTGGGCAACCGTTGCGTCGGCGTCCTCGAGGCGCTCAGCGCCCACGTCTACGACCCTGAGGTGCACTGCCCACCAGGACTCTCAGAGCCTGCGGTGGACAAGACCGACATCCGCATCGGCGCGTACATCGACCACCGTCTGCCCGGCAAGTCCAATGAGGAGCTGCGGGGGCTGACCAAGAAGGCTTCGGCTCTCGCCCACAAGATGAAGCACTCACCGAAGGCCGACCGGACCACGACCGGCATCACCGCGGATGCCGTGATCCTGCTGGCGAACATCTTGCGTCGACCCGAGGAGGGCTGAGGTCCTCCACGCAGACCGGGGCGCCCGTCGATCCTCCTCCGTCGGATCACCGGGCATCGGGAGGTGTGGTTGTGGCCTCGTTCGCTTCGTGGCGGGGTTTTTGCAACGCTCCGTGGCGGTCTTGTTGCCGCGATCACCCAGGACTGGCTGCAGGTAGGTGTCGCGGTCTGAACCGAGAGGGGTGAGCACGGTCGGGGCCGTTTGGATCGTTGCCGCTACGTCAGAGTCCGAAGGCTCCGCCGCTGACGAGGATCACGATGCCGAGGCCGATGAGAACGATGGGGAAGAGGATGTGCTCCCAGCGTTCGAGCACTTCGGCGATCGGGGGGCGGGTGGCGACGAACTTTGCCAGGGCCACCAGGACCGCGACGAGCGCGAGGAAGACGATGCAGTAGGCGACTACTGCGAGAGGTTCCACGCTGAGGAAGACAGGGGTGTAGACGCCGATGTTGTCGCCGCCGTTGGCAAAGGTGACGCCTGCGACTGTCCACACGCCGACCTTCTTGCCGGCAACCTTGGCCTCGTCGTCATCGTCGTCATCGTCTCCGCGCCAGGCCTGCCATGCGGCCCAGAGGCCGAGGCCCAGAGGAATGAGACCGAAGTACGGGATGGCTGCCGAGGGCAGGAATGCTCCGGCGCCGATGGTCACCAGGACCGAGGCACCGAGGATGCCGGCGAATCCGAGGTACTGGCCGGCCAAAATGCGGGCGGTAGTGCCGCGCTGGCCTGCCCCTCGCGCGAAGAAGAGGGAGAGCACGATGATGTCGTCGATGTTGGTCGCTGCGAACAGGCCCATCGCCTGCAAGACCGAGGTGAGGATCATGCGCCCTCCCCAGCTGCGTCGCATCCGGGAAGCGAGCAGGCGGGATCGATGCACGGGGCGTCTTCGTCCACTGCCAGGGTGGCATCGACCAGTGCCGTTAGCGCCTGCGCCAGGTGCGAATCGGCGATCTCATATCGTGTCCGACGGCCCTCGGGCTCGGAGACGACGATCCCGCAATCGCGCAGGCATGCCAGATGGTTGGACACGTTCGGGCGTGTCAGGTCCAGATCTCGGGCCAGTTCCGCCGGGTAAGCGGGATGGTCGAGCAGGGTCAAGATGATCCGGGATCGAGTGGGGTCGGCCAGTGCACGACCCAGGCGGTTCATCACGTCGAGACGCGAAGCAATAGTCAGCATGAACTTAACTATACAGCAGGTACTGAACACTCGGTCACAGGCGTCAGCCCAGATCGCATGCCCGTAAGGGGATCCTTCACCGTACGTCGGCTGGCGCGCTCGCTCCCGGACGCGAGGGACACCGCCGACGAGCTCACCATCAAGGGAGTGGCGCTCAGTCTCGGAGGCAGCGTCTACGACCCCAACGATGCCGTCGGCCGGTTGCTGTTCAACGTGCTCGGCATGGTGGCCGAGTTTGAGGCGGACCTCATCCGCCTGCGCACCCGCGAAGGCATTGGCATCGCCAGATCCAAGGGCAAACTCAAAGGCACGAAGCCCAAACTCTCGCCCTCTCAGCGCAAGCACCTGCTGACGTTGCACACGGCCGGCGAACACACCCAAGCCGAGCTCGCCGAGCTGTTCAACGTCTCCCGCACCACCATCTACCGCGAGCTGCGCCGCACCACGGCCGCCACCTGATCGCGCCTGCACCGCCACTGAGAGATCACAGAAACCCGCCACCAAGCCATCACATCCACAGCTCTTGTCCTTCGTGACCTTCACGCCCGTCTTGGAGCCGACCCCCTTGATGAGGTTGCTGATGAGCGTCGGGGCGACGATCACCGAGGCGACGAGCGCCGAGATGCCGCCTGCGATCCAGACGTTCTCGAAGATCCCCATCGCCTGCGTCAACAGCAGCCGCACGACCATGAAGCCGACGGTGTAGAGCGCCGCCATGAGCGCGAGCCGCCAGATGGGCGAGCGGGCCTGGAACGCCTGGAACTCGCGCCATGCCGTGCGCAGGGCACCCTTCGTCTCGCGGAAGTCGGGCCGTCATCCTCCGGCAGCACCAGTAGCCCTGCCTTGAGCATAAGGCCGACGAACTGGAACCCTCGCGGGAGCAGCGTGGAACCGCTACGCCGCCCTGCGCCGCTGAACCCCGAATCTCCTCAGCAGGAGCACGCGGGAGTGTCAGTGCTCAGTGTCTGCGGGTCGAGCGCGGCCGAGAGCATCCCCAGGATCTCGGGAACGACCGCGTAGTAGGCCCACTTGCCGCGCTGCTCACGCGTGACCAGGCCGGCGTCGACGAGCTGCTTCATGTGATGCGAGACCGTGGGCTGGGAGAGGCCGACAGGCTCGGTCAGATCGCACACACACGCCTCCCCGCCGGACTGCGCAGCGATCATCGACACCAACCGCACCCTCGTGGGATCACCGAGGGCCTTGAACATCCGCGCCAACTGCTGCGCATCCTCGACCGCGAGCACCCCACCCGTGACGGGGGCGCAACATCCTCCCGTGTCGGTCGCGACCAGCGACAGTGAGATCGGCATGCCCTCGACCCTACGCCATGCATTGACAACTGTCGATACATCGACGAGCATCAATATGTAGTCGGGGTACCCGCGGGAAATGGAGCAGGCAATGAGCGAGAACGAGAATACCGAGCTGCGTGAGCAGGTCCGCGCCCGCTACGCCCAGGCCGCGACCGCGGTCACCACCGGCACCTGCAACGCCGACCTCCTCACCGAGGAGACCCCCGTCTCCTCGTGCTGTTCCAGCACGACTGCCGCCGAGGGCACTGAGCCGGATTCGGGTTCGTGCTGTGCTCCGACCGAGCGGAGCTTCGGCGCGGGCCTCTACGACGAGGCGACCGCCGCCGGACTCCCATTGGAGGCGGTCGAGGCCAGCCTGGGCTGCGGCAATCCCACGGCGGTCGCCGAACTCCACAAGGGTGAGCGCGTCCTCGACCTCGGCTCCGGTGGCGGCCTCGATGTGCTGCTCCCCGCCCGCAGGGTCGGTAAGTCGGGGTTCGCCTATGGGGTGGACATGACCGACGAGATGCTCCCGCTGGCCGAGAAGAACAAGAACGAGGCCGGGGCGGAGAACGTCGAGTTCCTCAAGGGCACCATCGAGGACATATCGCTTTCGGGCGGGTCGGTGGATGTGGTGATCTCCAACTGCGTCATCAACCTCTCCACCGACAAGCCCGCCGACCTTGCCGAGATGTTCCGCGTCCTCGCGCCGGGTGGCCGTATCGGGGCCTCCGATGTCGTCGCCGAAGACCCCCTCACCCCCGAAGAGCGTGCTGAGCGCGGTTCCTACGTTGGGTGTATCGCCGGAGCCCTGTCGAAGACCGAGTACCTCGACGGCCTCGCCAAGGCGGGGTTCACGGGTGCGAGCGTGGAGTTCACGCACGAGCCCGCGGACAGGATGCACGCCGCGATCATCCGCGCCACTAAGCCTACGAACTAACCGCATACCCCGAGCTGACGAGGAGACTGAGCAGCACGATGCCCGCACCCCCGAACACCAAGAGCACGAACACCCCAGCGCCTGCGGCTGCGGCGAGGCGGCAGTTGTCGACGTTGGATAAGTGGCTGCCGGTCTGGATCGGGCTGGCGATGATCGCCGGCCTCCTCCTGGGCCGCTTCATCCCCGCCCTGGCTGACGTGCTCACGAGGATGGAGGTCGCCGGCATCTCGGTGCCGATCGGACTGGGCCTGCTGGTGATGATGTACCCGGTGCTCGCGAAAGTCCGCTACGACAAGATCGCCGCCGTCATCGGCGACAAGAAACTCCTGGTGTCCTCGCTGGTGCTGAACTGGCTGCTCGGCCCCGCGGTCATGTTCGCCCTCGCCTGGCTGTTCCTGCCCGATCTGCCCGAGTACCGCACCGGCCTCATCATCGTCGGTCTCGCCCGCTGTATCGCGATGGTGGTGATCTGGAACGACCTGGCCTGCGGCGACCGGGAAGCGACCGCGGTGCTGGTCGCGATCAACTCGATCTTCCAGGTCGTGATGTTCTCCGTGCTCGGATGGTTCTACCTCACCGTGCTTCCTGGTTGGCTGGGCCTGGACACCCAGGGCCTGGACGTCTCGGTCGGGCAGATCGCCCTCAACGTGCTCGTCTTCCTCGGCGTACCGCTGGTCGCGGGGTTCGCGACCCGCTGGATCGGCGAGAAACGCAAGGGCCGCGCCTGGTACGAAGAGAAGTTCATCCCGCGCGTCGGGCCGTGGGCGCTCTACGGGCTGCTGTTCACGATCGTGCTGCTCTTCGCCCTCCAAGGCGAAACCATCACGCAGAATCCCCTCGATGTCGCGAGGATCGCGTTGCCGCTGCTGGTCTACTTCGCGTTCATGTGGTTCGCAGGCCTCCTGCTCGGCAAGGGCATCGGCCTCGGCTACGCCCGATCCACCACGCTGGCATTCACCGCGGCGGGCAACAACTTCGAACTCGCCATCGCCGTCGCCATCGGCACCTTCGGCGCAACCAGTGGGCAGGCGCTGGCCGGGGTGGTCGGCCCGTTGATCGAGGTGCCTGTCCTCGTCGCTCTCGTCTACGTCTCCCTGTGGGCTGCACGCCGCTGGTTCCACACCGACCCCTACCAGACAGAAACGAGCCCCCGATGACCACCGATACCCCTCCGACGGTGTTGTTCGTCTGCGTCCACAACGCCGGACGCTCCCAGATGGCCGCCGCCTTCCTCACCCACCACGCGGCGGGCCGCATCGCGGTCCGCTCCGCTGGGTCGGAGCCCGCCCACCAGCTCAACCCGGCCGTGGTCGAGGCCATGCGCGAGGTCGGCATCGACATCACCGCCGAGCGGCCCAAGCTGCTGACCACCGACGCGGTGCAGACCGCTGATGTCGTCATCACCATGGGGTGCGGCGATACCTGCCCGTTTCTCCCCGGCAAGCGCTACGAGGACTGGCAGCTCGACGACCCCGCAGGGCGTGGGCTCGACGCCGTGCGTACTATCCGGAACGAGATCGAGACCCGCGTCCGCGTCCTCATCGCCGAACTGCTCGTTCCTCAGGAGACCGATGAGTGAGCACGCCGACGTCGTGGTGATCGGCGGCGGCCAAGCAGGCCTGGCCGCCGGCTACTATCTGCGCCGGGCGGGGCTGAACTTCGTGATCCTCGACCGGCAGGACCGTGCAGGCGGGGCCTGGCGTCACGGCTGGGACTCACTGCGACTGTTCTCCCCGGCCGAGTACAGCCCGCTACCGGGCTGGCCAATGCCGCGCCAGCGGGGCGAGACGTTCCCCACCGCCGGTCACGTCGTCGAGTACCTGCACGACTACGAACAGCGTTACGAGCTGCCCGTGCACCGGCCCGTCCAGGTCAGCGGCGTCCGCGCCCACAGCCGCGGGCTCAGCGTTGAGACCGACCGGGGCACCTGGAACGCCGAGTTCGTCATCAGCGCCACCGGCACCTGGGACACCCCCTTCATACCCGCCTATCCGGGCATGGCCGATTTCGCGGGCGAGCAGCTACACACGGTCGACTACTCCGTCCCGGAGCGATTCCGCGGCCAGCGGGTGCTGGTCGTCGGTGCCGGCAATTCCGCCGCGCAGATCGTCGCCGAGGTCTCCACCATCGCGGAGACGACCTGGGCGACCCGACACCCGCCCCGGTTCATGCCCGACGACGTCGACGGCCGCGTCCTCTTCGACACCGCCACCCGAGAAGAAGCCGCCCGGAAGGCGGGAACCCAGGCCGATGGCGTCTCCGGTCTGGGCGACATCGTCATGGTCCCCAGTGTCCGTGCTGCCCGCGACCGCGGCGTGCTGCGCCCCCGCCCCATGTTCGACCGGCTCACCGCCGAGGGAGCGGCCTGGAGCGACGGCACCATGGATCCCTACGACGCGATCATCTGGTGCACCGGCTTCCGCCCCACCCTGAACCATCTCGCGTCCCTGGGCCTGAGGCGCGAGAACGGCGTGCCCAAGACCATCGGCACACGCTCCGCCGACGAGCCCCGCCTGCACCTGCTCGGGTACGGGGACTGGACCGGCTTCGCCTCAGCCACCCTGATCGGGGCGGGCAGGACCGCCAAGGACGCAGTCCATGACATCACCAGCCACCTCCCCGAGGCGTCACCCCCACAATAGATAAGCCGTCGCTTGTGTCATAAGCAGTGGCTTGTTAGTGTGGAGGTATGTCTTCACCGATACAAATTCCGGCCGTGGCCTCGGACCTGTCAGCCAAAGAACGCGCCGCCTACCTGGCCCCCACCCTCTCGGCTCTGGCCGATGAGAACCGGCTCACGATCGTGCTGTGCCTCGCCGATGGCGCCAAGACGAACAAGCAGCTGCAGGAGGCCACCGGCCTTAGTCAGGCGCTGGTCAGCCACCACGTCTCCGCCCTGCTTAAAGCGGAACTGATCGACGTGACCCCGCAGGGCCGGTCGAACCTCATCTCGATCTGCTGCGAACAGTTGGCCGCCCCAGTCCAATGGCTGGCCCACCTTGCCACCCTGACTCCCGCCGGACAGCGAGCCTGCTGCACCGAGGCCGAGATCCCGGCACGCAGTGTGGTGACCGATGCTGACTGACACGCTCGGCACCTTCGCACTGCTGCTGGGCGAGCTGCTGGCCCTGTTCCTCGTCGTCTCGACCGCCGTCGCGCTGATCAACCGGCGATTCGGCCCGGAGAAGATGCGTGACTGGATGAGCAGCGGGAAAGTCCCCGGATCCATCAAGGGACTACTTTTGGGGGCGGTGACTCCATTCTGCTCCTGCTCGACACTGCCGATGCTGGTCGGAATGCTCAACGCCGGGGTCGCCTTCCAGACCGCGATGACCTACCTCATCGCCTCACCGCTGCTCAACCCGATCATCGTCGGCGGCATCGGAATCATCTTCGGGTGGACGACCGCGATCGTCTACACGCTCTTCACCCTGGCCGTCTCACTGATCATCCCGTGGGTATGGCGCGGCCTGGGCCTGAAGAAGGCGCTCAAGCGCGTGCGCGTGCAGGGCGAGACGACGCCCGAGCCGTGGAAAGGAATGCGCGGCGAGATGCCCGGAGCGCTCCGCCAAGCCTGGACCGATCTGCGCCCCCTGCTTGTGCCCATGCTCATCGGCGTGGCGATCGGAGCCGCGATCTACGAGTTCGTCCCCGAGGACCAGCTGACCGCCTTCGCCGGAGCCAACATCTGGTGGGCGGTGCCACTGGCCGCGGTCATCGGCATCCCGCTCTACATCCGCTTGGAGACCATGCTCCCGGTCGGGCTGGCCCTCCAGTCCGCCGGTGTGGCCCTCGGCCCGATCTTCGCCCTGATGATCGGCGGGGCCGGGGCCTCCCCGCCGGAGGTCTCGATGCTCACGGCGATCTTCAAGCCACGGCTTCTCGTGGCATTCGTCGTCACCATCCTTACCGTGGCGATCGCCGGCGGCTACATCCTCACGATCACAGCCTGATCCCTACAACTGTCCCCCGTAAACCCACCATAGGAAAGGAACCACCATGGGACTGAAAGACCTGTTCACCGGACGCTCGAAGAACGAGCAGTCAGACTGCTGCAACGTCGAGATCGTCCCGGCCGACGAAGACGATAAGCAGCAGAACACCAACACTACGACGCCTCAGCCAACGGAGGAGAACTGCTGCCAGGACGCCAAGACGGAAGGCTGACGCTATCCACAGAACTTCGATGCCGTCATAGGAACAGCCACGAGGGCCCCGCCACTGGCGAAGGCCCTCGCCGTGTGCGCAATCCAACCCTCCGACCATGCCACGCTGCTCGCCACCGACACCGCGCAGACCTCGGCTGCAGTGAGCACGACGAGATATGGCGACACCTGCCCGGTCTTCCCCGGCAAACGCTACGAGGACTGGCAGTTGAACAACCCCGCAGGACTTGGGCTCGACGCTGTGCGCCCCATCCATAACGAGATCGGATCCCGCATCCGCGACCTCATCACCGAACTCACCTGACCCAAGATCATGACCGGCCCAGCGCACCTGCCGAGCATGGACCTCTCCCTCTTCACCGATAGCCCCGTCCGGCCCTGGCCGGGGCTATTCCGTCATCTCCATCATCGGACCCTGCCGGTGATCCTGCGCGCCTCGTCCTCATGACGACGCGCCTCGTCCTCGAGCTGCTTGCCCGGCGCCCGCAGCTTGTCGACCCGCTCCATCCGCTCGTCGTAGAACTGGCGGAAGGTGCCCCCGTTACATTCATTTGTAGGTCCTCATCAGAGGATCTGGTCGCTGGTCCTGGTATGGTTTTTTTGCCCTGTCATCGATGATCCGGGGGGTGTTGCCGCCAGGAGTCCAGGACGCGCGTTGACTGCT
>NZ_QHLO01000015.1:0-39286 GCF_003185945.1 Auritidibacter sp. NML120636 | reverse complement strand
GCACGTCGAGGTCTTTCAGATGGCTTGTGTAGGAACTTCCATCATCGGAAGGCCTCGACCTCTATCCAGCTATCGACGCGCCACTTCCCCGAGACCCCCGTCTACACCCTCGATTGTGAAGAGCCGGATTACTGACTATGGTGCGGGGATCGCCGTCGACGATCTGAGCACGATCTTCGAACGTTTCGGTCGAGCCCGTAACGCTTCCGGCACCGAAGGGCCCGGGCTCGGACTGACCATTGTTCAAGAGATAGTTCGTGCACACCGTGGCGTGGTCTCTGTCCGGTCTCAGCTCGATGTCGGATCGACTTTTACGATGTCATTGCCCTATCCCTCCGGCTCAGGCAAAACCTTGTTCACCACCAGTTCCTCGCGTCAGGAGAGCACCGAATGACAGTAGCCCGTATTCTCGTGATTGAAGATGAGCCACGTATTTCGGATTTTGTATTCAACGGTCTGTCGGCTGAGGGATTTGACCCGGTAGTCGCTGCCACCGGCGCCAAGGGTCTCGCGCTGGTGCGCACCGAAGAGTGGGATTTGATCATCCTCGATCTGGGACTGCCCGATATGGATGGCTTCGAGGTTCTTGAACAAATTCGACTCAGATTTTCGGATCTTCCTGTCATTATTCTCACAGCACGAACCTCTGGGGCAGCGACCGTCCAGGGATTGACGTCCGGGGCCGACGATTATGTTCCCAAACCGTTCCGTTTCCCCGAACTGGTGGCTCGCATCCGGTTGCGACTTCGAGACCGGGAGAATCGTGAGCAAGCAGCGGGCGCCCCGCACGATCAGCCAACCGCCTCGCCCCATGCCGGCAACACCGTCCACGACGCACAAGGTCACGACGTGGTCAGTCACGCCGAAGTCGTTATCGATTCCACCCGACATTTGGTCACTGTGGACGGCAAGCCGGTTGATCTCTCACCGCGCGAGTTCGCCCTGGCAGAATTATTCTTCCGCAACCCCGGGCAGGCGCTCACCAGAGATGTGTTACTAAGTAGAGTCTGGGGCGAGGGCTTTACAGGTAGCTCCAACGTGGTCGACGTCTACGTTCGGTACTTACGCAATAAACTCGGTGCGGACCGCTTCGAAACGGTGCGGGGAATCGGCTATCGGCTCGTGGAGGAAAAACACTGGCATGGTCGCTCCTGACGCGGTTAGGGCCACGGGAAAATACGGTATGCTGATACAAGCAGTAGTATCCAGGCCGGCAAATCAGCCTGCGATGGTACTGACTTCGCGCACGATGTGAGTGTCTAGTCAGACAACATAACCCCTTCGGTCCCCATCACGGGGTGCTGGTGTTGTGTCGGGAAACCGCCGTCGTGCCAGGAGCGCCGACCAACCGGTTGTGGTGCTAAGTAACCGATAGACAAGAAAAATGTCAGCCTCGGCGCAGGCCGCGAAGGCTGACGGTAAAGGAGCGACATGCCCGTCGTTACGATGCGTGAAATGCTGGACTCTGGTGTTCACTTTGGACACCAAACTCGCCGTTGGAACCCGAAGATGAAGCGTTTCATCTTCACCGAGCGCAACGGCATCTACATCATTGATCTGCAGCAATCGCTGTCTTACATCGACCGCGCCTACGACTTCGTTAAAGAAACCGTGGCACACGGCGGTTCCATCCTGTTTGTAGGAACCAAGAAGCAGGCCCAGGAGGCCATTGCTGAGCAGGCAACCCGGGTCGGGATGCCCTACGTCAACCACCGCTGGCTTGGCGGTATGCTGACGAACTTCCAGACCGTTTCTAAGCGTGTCAATCGCATGAAGGAACTGGAAGAAATCGACTACGAAGATGTTGCCGGGTCCGGCCACACCAAGAAGGAACTGTTGCTGCTACAGCGCGAAATGCAGAAGTTGCAGGCTAACCTTGGTGGTATCCGCAACATGAGTCGCACCCCTTCTGCGGTCTGGATCGTTGACACTAAGAAAGAACACCTGGCTGTGGACGAGGCCAAGAAACTTGGCATTCCCGTGGTCGCAATCCTCGACACCAACTGCGATCCGGACGAAGTCACCTACCCGATTCCGGGCAACGACGACGCGATCCGCTCAGTGGCATTGCTGACCCGCGTGGTTGCAGACGCTGTGGCCGATGGTCTACTGGCACGCAATCAGGGCAAGCAGGGAGAGGCCGGCGGTGAAGAGCCGATGGCTGAGTGGGAACGTGACCTGCTCCTCGGTGAACAGACTGAGACCAAACAGAAGGCACAGGCCGAGCAACCCGCCGAGACCGCAACGCAGCCGGCCACGACTGAGGATCAGGCTACCGCGCCAGCACCTCAGTCTCAGACTGACTCCGAGTGAGATTGACCTTTCGACCTACTCACCACCAATAACTCAGAAACCTAAGGATGGGATTACTGAATGGCCAACTACACTGCCGCTGATATCAAGGACCTGCGCGAACGTACCGGTGCAGGCATGATGGATGTCAAGAAGGCCCTGGATGAAGCCGAAGGCGACGCCCAGAAAGCCATGGAAATCATTCGGATCAAGGGTTTGAAGGGCGCGACCAAGCGTGAAGGTCGTTCCGCTGCTGAAGGTCTGATCGTCGCTACTGTCAACGACGGCGAAGGCGTGATGGTCGAGATCAACTGCGAGACCGACTTTGTGGCCAAGAACCAGAAGTTCATCGATCTGGCTAACAACGTCCTCGAGGTCGCCGTTTCCAGTGGAGCCGATGACGCTGAGGCATTGCTGGCCGCTGAGTACGATGGTAAGACCCTGGGCGAATACGTCACCGAGGAGGCTGCCACCCTGGGTGAAAAGGTCGCGGTTCGTCGTGTCGCCCGGGTTTCCGGTGCGTACGTTGACGCATACTTGCACAAGACCAGTAAAGACCTGCCAGCCCAGGTCGGTGTGCTCATGGCTGTCTCCACCGATGACGAGAAGGCTCAGGAAGCAGCTCACGACGTTGCAGTTCACATTGCAGCTCTGTCTCCGACTTACCTGACCCGTGACGAAGTTCCGGCCGAAACCGTTGAGAATGAGCGTCGCGTGGCTGAGGACACCGCTCGTGCTGAGAACAAGCCGGAAAAGGCCATGGAGCAGATCGTCAATGGTCGATTGAACGGCTATTACAAGGATGTCGTGCTGGTGGATCAGCCATTCGCTAAAGATTCCAAGACCACTGTGGGTAGGGTACTGGAAGAAGCCGGCACCGAAGCCGTGCAGTTCGCACGCTTCCGCGTCGGCGCCTAAGCATGAACAGCAGAAGGGGTGAACACTTATAACTAAGTGTTCACCCCTTCTGACTGCCCCAAACTTTTTCATTAATATCGCTGACTTCGTTCAGATCCGGTGAACCATTGCAGGAGGAGACCATGACCGAACCCACCCCGGCTATTAATATTCCCGGAGGCCTCCAAGATGGGCCGAGATCTGCAGAATCTGACCCTTCGACCCGGAGGCGTCGGGTGCTCTTGAAACTCTCCGGTGAAGTCTTCGGCGGTGGCTCCGTGGGGGTTGATCCCACAACGGTTCGGTTCGTGGCCGAACAAATTGCGGCGGCCTCTGACCAGGTCCAGATTGCCATCGTTGTCGGAGGCGGTAATTTCTTCCGTGGAGCCGAACTATCCGAGAACGGCATGGAACGCCGGCGTGCCGACTACATGGGTATGCTCGGCACTGTGATGAATGCCCTGGCCTTACAGGATTTCTTGTTGCAAACTGGCGTGGATTGCCGGGTTCAGTCTGCGATTCACATGTCACAGGTTGCTGAACCGTACATTCCTCAGCGCGCGGTGCGACACATGGAAAAAGGCCGTGTGGTAATTTTCGGCGCCGGTACCGGTCTGCCGTACTTTTCCACCGACACTGTCGCGGCCCAACGGGCCCTAGAAGTCGGTGCTGACGAGGTGCTCATGGCCAAGTCCGGTGTGGACGGTGTCTACACGGCCGATCCCAAGACGAACCCCGATGCTCAGCTCTTTGACCACCTCAGCTACGACGAAGCCATCATGAGAAATATCCGAGTGATGGATCTCACCGCAATGACGATGTGCAAAGATAATAATTTGCCAATGATGGTTTTTGGCATGGAGCAAAAGGGTAACGTCACCAAAGCACTGCTCGGTGAACGCATCGGTACTACGGTGGAGTCATAACCGCCCCGCCGTATCAACACGACGGTGACTGCACCTAAGCTGTCCTAAGATGGTAATCAGGCGATTAAGTTCGCCCAACCGGAGCCGGTTGGGCAAGTTCATAATGTTGAAGGAGATTCCGTGACCAGCGAAGTACTCAATGACGCCAAGGCCGCGATGGAACGAACCCTGGAGGCCACCTCCGAGGACTTTGCCTCGGTGCGCACCGGTCGAGCCACACCTGGTCTTTTTGCCAAGGTTCTGGTCGACTACTACGGTACTCCCACCCCCTTGCAACAACTTGCCTCCTTCACCGCACAGGATGCCCGTACCCTGCTGATTGCACCTTATGACGTATCCGCCCTGCGTGAGATCGAAAAAGCCCTGTCTGACTCCGAGGTGGGAGCTAATCCCTCCAATGACGGCAAAGTGATCCGGATTGTCATGCCGGAGTTGACCGCTGAGCGTCGAGCCGAATATGTGAAGCTGGTTAAATCAAAGGCCGAAGATCACAAGGTCTCGATACGTAATTCCCGTCGCAAAGCCAAAGAAACCCTCGAGAAGATGGTTAACGACGGCGAAATCGGCGAAGACGAAGGCAAACGTGGTGAGAAAGAACTTGATGACCTGACCCGTAAGTACGTGGACCAGGTTGAAGAGATGGCCAAGAACAAAGAACAGGACCTCATGGAGGTCTAAGCACCTCTAACGTGCACCACATGAGCCAACAAGACCCCACAGGCAACACCGGATCCTCACCAGGTGAGGAGCCGGTTATTACCGAACTTGAGGGCTTCGAGAATTTGGTCCGGGACCCGGAAACCGGCCGGATCATTCCCCAAACCCGGAAAGAACGCAAGGCTCTGGAAGCCGCCCAAGCCGAAATCGAGCACCAACGGGCTCTTCCCGAGACGGTTGGTGCTGAACGCGGTGAGTCCAATGACACAGACCCCGAGACAGCCGAGCCCGCCACCTACGTTGACAACGATCCCATGGTGGCACCTACCACCGTCTCGGAACGTCCAGCCGAGCTAGAAGAACCCAAACAATCGACGGCTGGTCGTAACCTTCCGGCAGCGATTGCCGTCGGTGCGGTTCTGCTCGTCGCAGCCATCATCGGGATCTTCTGGGTTCCCGTGGTGGTGATGGTGCTCATCTCACTCCTGTTGCTGGTGGGCACTTGGGAAATGTCCCGGTTGTATCGCCCCTACAAGATTGAGGTACCTTTGGTACCGCTCTGGGTCGGGGCCCTTGCGATGCCCATTTCGGCGTATTTTGGTGGCATCGACGCTATGGTGTTCGCCCTGTTCGGGACGATGATCCTTGCGGTGTTTTGGACTGTAGTCAGTGATCCCTACCGGCCCCTAGCCGCGGCAATGACCACCGGATTCATCGTGCTTTGGGTCCCCTTTATGCTCTCGTTCGGGGTCGTGTTGATGCAGGAGCCCGAGGGCAACTATATGGTCGCATTGTTCCTATTGGCCGTCGTTGCCAATGACACCTTCGGGTACATCGTCGGAGCCTTGTTTGGCAAACACCCGATGGCGCCACAGATCTCACCGAAAAAATCCTGGGAAGGTTTCGCGGGTTCTTTGGTCGGAGCCGTCCTGGTCTCGATTGGGGCTGGCTGGTTCATGCTTGACTTGGAAGTCTGGCGGTCGGTGATTGTCGGCCTCGTCATGGTCGTGGTAGCCACTACTGGCGATTTTGCGGCCTCGATGGTCAAACGCGATCTCGGTGTCAAAGACATGGGCAACACGTTGCCCGGGCACGGGGGAGTGATGGACCGGTTGGACTCCCTCGTTTTTGGTGCTCCAGTGGCGTTCGCGCTGTTCGTGGTTCTTTTGCCCTAGGCTACGAGTAGATGACCGAGCAACTCACATCCGTCAGGAAGGATACAACCATGGGCCGACGGGCTGCACGAACCGAGCACGAGAGTTCTCCTTTTACTCGGGTGGAGAAAAAAGCCTATGGTTACCAGCCGAACCAGGTTGATGAATTTATCGCGCGGGCGCGTTCTGCTTATGACGGGAATGAATTCATGGCGGCCAACGACGTGCGTGATGTCTCCTTCGCCGCGGTCAAAGGCGGGTATGCACCCCATCAGGTCGACAAGGTCTTGGACCGTCTCGAGGACGCATTCCGACGGGCCGAACGAGATGAATTTATTGAGAGCCATGGCCTGGAAGCGTGGAACAGCTACCTTGATGACTCCATCCGGGAACTGATGGGTCGCCTTCAGCGCCCAGCCGGGCAACGTTTCCGTCGCCCCAAGAAATCAAAGGCCATCAGCTACCGTGTTGAAGATGTCGACGCGGTATGTGAGACCCTTTTTGCTCACTTTACCGATCGCGATACGGTCACTGCCCAACAGCTTCGAGCCACGACCTTCCGCGCCGCTAAAGGTAAGAAGGGTTACGAAGAGGCCGAGGTTGATGCCTTTGTGCAAGCTGGAATCGAATTGCTGATCAACCTCAGCTAGAATGTTGATCAAGGCATGACCCAGTCCCAGCTGATCGCCAGGCAACCACCAGGCGCAAGGGCTGGTTAGGGTTGGTTGAGCTCTAGCACGTCCTCCGTGATAATCTCAGCGCGAGCATTTGAGAAGGATTGCTCTTCACCAATCTTTTCGAAACCACGTCGGGTGAGTACCTTCTGTGACCCGGCGTTGTCAGCCGGAACCATGGCGCGGATGGGGCGCTGTTGGAAATCCTCCAGGAACTGGTCCACCGCCGCAGTGGTAATGCCCTGGTCCCAGAACTCCCGGGCTGTCCAGAACGACAGTTCCGGAATCTCGTCGATGTTCAAACAGATCAACGCACCGGCCACCTGACCGTTCTCCTCGATGGTGCGAACGATGGTGTTCTCATCGTGAAGCAAGCTATTCCAGTGGAAATCGAAGACGCCACGATCCTGGGGATTGCGAGGCGCAAAGGCGGCCATCAGATTGGCCAAGGTATCCTGCTGGTGGACAAAGAACTCATCGAGGTCCTCGGTCCGTACCTCACGAAGAATCATGCAACTGCCTCCTGGTCTCTGGTAGTCCCACCACTCTACATTCTTCCACCGTGGGATGTGCCGATCCTGCAAACCGCACAGCACTCACGTTGGGCGCGAGCTCTTGGGCCAATGCGGTACAACTGTCTTCTGGTAGCACAGCCGGGCACGCATCAGATGGTGTTCGCTTGCCTCGTCTGAGGAACTCAACGTGGTCGGCCCGGCCGGGTGGACGGCGATGTTCCGCTAGGGGGTGTGTGGTCGCGGAGTTGGCGGCTGTGCTAGCTGATGACATTGTGCCTCTAGCACTGCCTCGACGAGGATTCAACCGTTCATCCGAGCCCACTTCACAGGTTTGACCGGCATAATAGGCCGGTGAACTATCCCTTGGATAGCGCGTGCAGACAACCTTGTGAGAAACAACCCAATGAGAAATGAGAGGAGTACTCCGTGGAGATTTTGGCTTTCACCCTCGGTGTTTTGGCCATTGCCGTGGGGATTATCCTCTCTATTGCGTTGCACGAGATCGGGCACCTGGTTCCGGCCAAACTCTTCGGAGTACGTGTCACCCAGTACATGGTGGGTTTTGGAAAGACACTGTTCTCCATCCGCCGTGGCGAGACCGAATATGGGGTCAAAGCCATTCCCCTGGGTGGCTACGTGGCCATGATCGGGATGTACCCGCCCCAAGCCCCGGGCGAGAAGCCGAAAACCTCGTCGACCGGCGTCTTCCAACAAATGTCCCAACAGGCCCGGGAGATCTCCGCGGCTGAGATTCGCCCCGGAGATGAGAACCGGTTGTTCGTCCAGCTACCGGTATGGAAACGGATCATCATCATGTTGGGCGGTCCGGCGATGAATTTGTTGATTGCGGTGGTTCTGACCGGGATTTTAATCACTAGCTTCGGGGTGAACACCGCCACCACCACGGTTTCTGAGGTCTACCGGTGTGTGCAGGCAGTACAAGTCGCGGCCACCCAGGACGAGATCGCCGAATGCGACGACAATGACCCAGATGGGCCGGCCTACGCCGCCGGACTACAACCCGGTGACACGATTACCTCCTTCAACGGGGTCGCGGTGGAATCCTGGGACGAACTCACCGGCTTGATCCGACAACGAGCCGGAGACTCCACGCCCATGACCTACGAGCGCGAGGGACAACAACATGACACCGAGATTACCCCGGTGCTGACCGAACGCCCGGTGGTCGACGACCTAGGACGCACCGAAACCGACGAATCCGGCGACCTTGTCACGCACCAGGTCGGATTCGTGGGAATGGGATCGCAGGTAGAACGAGTGCAACAACCGGTCACCCAGACCTTCCCGGTCATTGGACAGCAATTGGAAGCCACCTTCCGCGTGATCGTAGTCTTGCCGGTTCGGCTATGGGATACCGCCCAAGTGCTGATTACCGACGGGGAACGTGACCCCAACGGTCCGATGTCGGTGGTGGGAGTCGGTCGCATTGCCGGCGAGGCGGCAGCCATGGACGAGATACCCCTGCAGGACCGGGTGGCCATGCTGGTCTCGCTGATCGCCGGGGTTAATATTGCCCTCATGGCCTTCAACCTGATTCCGCTCTTGCCCTTGGACGGTGGCCATGTGGTGGGTGCGCTTTGGGATGGTGGGCGCAAACTCTGGGCCAAGCTCCGGGGTAGACCACGCCCGCCTACCTTCGACATTTCACGACTATTGCCCCTGACTTACGTCGTTGCGGTGGCCCTGTTAGGCATGGGCGTACTGTTGATAGTGGCCGATATCTTCAAACCGGTGACGCTCAACTAGCGCCTGCCTGAACCACCTTGAGCCGTTCGTATCAGTCGAAGGGATACCAGAGATGAGATTTGCCCGGCAGATGCGTTGGCTATTGGACACCGAAGACCAGCTGTCTCGGACCACCGGCGATATGGTTCGGATCCTTTCCGACGACGACACCGAGGCCTTATCCCGACTGGTTGCCAGCGACCCGGTGGCTCACTGCTATGTCCAATCGTTGCTCGACGGCGGCCGTGGTGCTGGGCCTGGACGTGACCTGCATCGCGGGCTATTTCTGGGTATCGATGACGAGCACGACCCGAATGAGCTCCGGTGTGCGGTGTGGGTTGGGTCCAATATCGTCCCGGTCGCGGTCAATGAATTTTATGGAGAAATCCTGGGCACGGCCATCCGGTGCTTGGGCCGACGCTATGGGTCGATCTTCGGGCCGCGGGACGCGGTGCACGGAATCTGGTCTAGCCTGTCGTATGGGTTGCAACAACCCCGCGCCATTCGAACGTCACAACCGCTGATGACCACCCGGAGCCTCTCTGCGGTACCGGTCGACCCCGACGTGCGGGTCGCCCAAGCTGGTGACTTCAACACGGTCTTTCCCGCTGCCGTGGAGATGTTCACAGAAGAGCTCGGATACTCACCGATGAAGGACAGCCCCAACTCCTACCGAGCCCGGGTCCGACAATTGATCGAATCCGGATGGTGCCTGGTGAAGACCCCCGGTCGCCGAATCGGTGGAGAGGTTCTGTTCAAAGCAGACCTGGGGGTGGTCACCAACGACTGCATTCAAATTCAAGGTGTGTGGATCCCCGAGCATTTGCGTGGTCGCGGTGAGGCCAGCACTCTGATGTCAGCGGTGGTCGCTCACAGCCTGACCCTAGCCCCGGTCGTCTCGCTCTACGTCAACGATTTCAATGTGGCGGCGCTGAAGACCTACCGTAACGTCGGGTTCGAGGTTACCGGAGAGTTCGCCACGGTGTTGTTCTGATCGTTTCGGCGCCCTGCACTGTTCTCCATACCGGACAAACTCGGCTACAGTGAGAGAAGTATGTGCTTCGACCTGAGAACTCCAAAACAGGTCAAAAACAGCGTGCAAACAGCTCGTGACAGAACGTGAAGAGGAAGGCAGTGGTGTGGCCCTAGGCAGAGCGGGACACCTAACGTTATGGGCGGTGTGTGCGCTAGCGCTGGCCGGTTGCGCCGGCGGTGACGACGAGGCTGAACGTGCGCAGGCCACACCGTCTGACACTGCCAGTGCCAGTCAGTCACCGTCTGCTGAATCCGATTCAGACGCGTCGCTGCAGGTCATTCGTCACGCCCTGGGAGATCAGGCCGTGACGCTCGACGGGGACCAGGCTCGGCAGGCGCTAATTGAGGAAGAACGCGCCTTGGAAGAATACGAGATTTCGCCTGCTTCGTGCCAGACCACCTTTGACGAACAGCTGTTGGCCAACACCGCCGCTACCTTAGGCGTGGTTACCGAACAAGACGCTGAGACCCTCTCCACGTCGGCGTCCATCATCGAATTTGAATCCGAGGCTGAGGCCGAAGATTATCTGACAGCTCGTCGCCAGGCTGCCAAGGAGTGTCCCACCTATCTCGTGGACCTCGACGAGGACATCGAAGCGGAGGTCACGACCGCGGTCAGCGATTTCTCCAACCCCGAGCTCGCCGGCGAGCAGGTCGAGGACGAACCCACTGAGGACCAAACCGCCACCGGTGGAGACGGAGACGAATCGGTAGCACCGTCGCCCACCGCCGATCCCGCCCAGGTGGGTGAGGAACTTCAACAGCTGGCCACTGAATTCGATGAAACTCTGTTGATCAACAGCACGACCGTGATTGATCTTGACGAAGCCCAAGACCAGGCAGATACTGCCGACGCCGTCGAAACGCCTCCCACACCGGCCGAGGAAATGCCCAGCGCCGCCCCGCAACTACAACCTCGGTTGGAAGCACAAACCACGACCACCACAGCCCTGGGACAAGAGAATCATCTCGTGGTGGTGGTCACGGTCGATCATCCTGTGGAACAGTCTCGTCTGGTGGAGATCTTGACTAAGATCGTAGATCAGCTGCCCGAAATCGCGACGGAGCAGGAGAACCATGCACCATAGCTCGGAACACAGGCCCCGGTTACAGCGCGCTACCTGGATTCTTGCGCTGACGATGGTTGGCATCTTGACGTTGTCCGGGTGCCGAGACGACTTTCAGCCCGAAGACGGTCCGTCGCCGACAGACACCGCTGAGGTTGCGATTACCGAGGACCAGATCGCCGAAACCCTGAACGAGGTGCTGGGACCCGGCGCCGAGGTGGTCGATGGGGAAGCCGCCATTGATTACGTGAATGTGCTGGGCACCACAGGTGAGTGCGTCAGCGGGGGAAGCGATGAAAGCCCCGTCCCTAAGCCTGACTTGCCCTCAGCCGAGGACGTCGTGGCGGTGACCGGGACACACGTCGATGCCTCCGAGCCCGGTAATTTTGACTTTCGGCAACTCGCGGTCATCGAGTTCGACGATGCCGATGAAGCCAAGCGGTACACCGACCAGGTCCGAGAATTCGCCAGCTCGTGCCAGAGAGCCCTTTTTGAGCCCCAAGGGAGCCCGGCCTTAGAACGCGAGATCACCTTCGAAGAACTCACCCATCACACTGACCAGGCGTTTGCGGTGTATCTGGAAGATTATGGCCAGGGTGAGTCCGCTGCGGGGGAGTCTGTCACCGATGAGGCATCCGAGGACGAGTCTGAATCTGCCACGGACGATGAAAACACCCCTGAACCCGAGTACACACTCAGCCCTGCGGGCCAGAGCTCGGAAGATTCCCCAGCAGCGGTCCCGCTCAGCGGTGACGATCAGGAAGTCCTCGGTCACGTGGGTACCTCTACGGTCTGGGTCCAGGACGGTAGCCGTCTCACCGTTGCTCTCAGCGTGCCACCGCGCGCCTACGCTGAGGAACTGAGTGCTATTGACCAGCTGGCCGAGGAACTCAAGGCCCCCGCTGACTAGACTCCGCTGGGGTAGACTTTCCCCAGATCTCAGAATGTCCTGACGCTCTCACCGTGATTGGAGCCGTGCTGTGCCCTTGCGCATGTCCCACTTGTTCTTGCGTACCTTGCGTGACGACCCGGCTGATGCCGAAGTCGCCAGCCACAAGCTACTCGTCCGGGCCGGTTTTATCCGCCGGGCTGCACCTGGTGGTTACACCTGGTTGCCGTTGGGTGTGCGCGTCAAGACTAAAGTCGAACAGATCATTCGCGACGAAATGAACGCCATTGGCGCTCAGGAAGTCTTCTTCCCAGCTTTGCTACCCAAAGAGCCGTATGAAGCGACCGGTCGCTGGGACGACTACGGCGACAATATCTTCCGGGTCAAAGACCGCAAGGACGCCGACTACCTGTTGGCTCCCACCCACGAAGAGCTGTTCACTCTGCTGGTTAAGGATCACTACGCCTCATATAAGGATCTGCCGGTCTACCTGTACCAGATCCAAACCAAATATCGCGACGAAGCTCGCCCGCGAGCTGGTCTCCTGCGGGTGCGGGAGTTCGTGATGAAAGATTCCTACTCCTTCACCATTGATGAAGCTGGGCTCGATGAGGCCTATGAAGCCCACCGCGGTGCCTACTTTCGGATCTTCCAGCGACTCGGTCTGCCCGTCGTAGCAGTTCAAGCCACCGCCGGTGCCATGGGCGGTTCTCGGTCTGAGGAATTCCTGCACCCTTCCCCCATCGGTGAGGACACTTTTGTGGAATCCGACGGGGGCTACCGGGCCAACGTGGAAGCGGTAACTACCGTGGCTCCTGAGCCTGAAGACTACTCGGATGTGCCGGCAGCTGAGGTGAAAGAGACCCCGGAGTCCACCACCATCGAGGCTCTGGTCGAGGTCGCTAATCATCTGGTGCCGCGCGAGTCCGGTGCCTGGGACGCCTCCGATACACTGAAATGTGTGGTATTGGTTGCCATCGATGGTGATCAACGTCTACCCTTCGTCGTCGCTGTTCCTGGCGACCGCGACGTCGACGTCAAGCGTTTGGAATCCACGATTGCCGAGGCTCTTCCGCTCACTGGTGAACCTCAACTGGAACCGGCCACTGCAGATGATTTGGCCAAGAACCCCCATCTGGTGCCCGGATACATCGGCCCCGCCACCGTGGCAGGCGAGACCGTGACCCAGCTGTTGGGTGCAGAGGCACCCTCCGGGGTGCCGTTCTTCGTCGACCCCCGCATTGTCCCCGGGACCCGCTGGATTACTGGCGCTAATCAGACGCAGCACCACGTCTTCGACCTGGTCGCAGGACGCGACTTCACCTGGGACGCGGTCGTGGAAGCCACTGTGGTTCAAGATGGAGACGAGGCCCCGGATGGATCCGGACCATTACACACTCGTCGCGGTATGGAAATGGGCCACATTTTCCAGCTGGGTCGTAAATACACTGAAGCCCTGGACCTGAAAGTGCTGGACGAGAACGGCAAACAGGTCGTGGTCACGATGGGCTCTTATGGCATCGGTGTCACCCGCGCGGTGGCAGCGATCGCCGAAGCACACCACGATGACCGTGGCCTGATCTGGCCACTGAATGTTGCCCCCGCCCACGTCCATGTGGTGGCCACCGGCAAGGACCAAGACATCTTCGATACCGCCGAAAAACTCGTCGCCGACCTCGAAGCCTCAGGCATCGAGGTACTCTACGACGATCGCAAGAAAGTTTCGGCCGGCGTGAAATTCTCCGACTCTGAGTTGGTCGGTGTACCACTCATCCTGGTGGTCGGACGCGGTCTTGCCCAAGGCACGGTTGAGTTCAAAGACCGTCGTGACGACACCCGTCAGGACCTGCCGGTTGATCAAGCGGTTTCTGCTGTCGTCGACATCGTCGCGCAGGGGCTCTCGACGCGGTCGGACAACCAGAACAAGCAGTAAAGAGATCACTCTCTCGGCCCGGAGAGTAACTGCCGGTCGGTCCTGTGCCCCTGTGCCCCCTAGGCGGTGAGTTCGGCCAGCTCCGATAGCTTCTGTTCGAACACCATTGATTCCCAGAGCCCGGCCTCAGCAAGTTGTTCCTGAGCCGGGGTGCTGGCCTCCTCCCAGGCGCGCGTCCACTGCGCCTTGAGGCTTTCCGCCGGCTCGTGCAGGACTGTCATCGTCGGCGAGGAGTCTTCCCGTAGCTGTTGGTCAACTACCTCTGGGTGTTCTGGGTAAGCCACGCATTCAGTTGGTAGACCGGCGGTCATCGCCATACTGGAAGATTCGGCAGTTAAATCAAGATCAATCACCGCGTTAGTCCAGTCTTGTTGCTCATCCTCCGTAGAGGCGCTCTCAGGTGCCTCGACGCGGGCGGAGAGAAATTCTGTCAGACGAGCGAGTGCTCGGTGCTCTCGGCCGAGGTCTTGAACTTGCTCGACCCAATCACCGTCGCATTCTTCACCGGTCACGGTGGAAGCGGTGTCCCACAGAGCACGATAGTCCTCCGGTTCTTCGCCTTGCTCGGCGAGACGCTGGTACTTCTCCACGATTTCGGTGGCATCCCGCGGTGGCGCAAACAGCGGGAAAGAGAATGGCCCGGGCGCGAAGAGGCTACGAATGCCCCACCATCCCAGAATCAGGATCACCAAGGTGGCTGCCACGGTGAGGGGGATTACCACGTAACGCCAACGAGACGATTGTGTCGATGCGGAGGATTTCACAGCTCAGATTCTTCCACGTTTACCACTCAACTGTGCGTATTGCTGTCCCAGAGGGCTAAGGTTTAAGATTGCGCACGATATTGAGCACGCCACAGACGACACCACAGATAACAGCCGACAACCTTTCGGAGGTCCATCCCTGATGGCATCACGGTTCTTTGCTCGCACGCATGCTGAGTCCTCGGAAGACGTTTCAGAAAAAACGGTCGAGATGCGAAGCCCACTTGAACAGCTGATCGCCACGGCGCTGACCGATCAACAGGTCTGGGTGGAAGATGTGGAGGTCACCGGGACCCCGGGGTCCAAAGTTCTCACTGTCGTGATTGATGCTCGGACCGGCACCGAGGGTCTTAGCCTGGATGAGATCGCTACCTCCTCGCAAGTAGTCTCAGACGCTTTGGACGCCTATACCGGCCCGTTGCCGGAGATCGGTGACGACGCCTACCAGCTGGAAGTTTCCACTCCCGGGGTGGGGCGACCGCTGGTGCGTCCTCACCACTGGCAGCGCAATCTCGGTCGCACGGTGGAAGCCGAGTTAACAGGCCAGCCGGGTCGGCAACGCGCGCGTATTGATGATGTGGACGACACCGGAGTCGAACTGACTTTGATCATTCCGGGCGCCAAGAAAGGTATGCCGGAGAAGGTGGGGGAGCGTGCTCACTACTCATTCGACGACATTACCGACGCTCAGGTCCAGGTAAAGTTAAAACAGGCCTAGGCATGCTGGTGGTCTGTGGGACGTCGCATCCCAGGCACGAGATAAGTGAATGATCGAGAAGACCGGAGGCAGAGATGGACATCGATATAAGCGCACTGCGGATGTTGGAGAAGGAACGCGATATTCCGCTTGAACAGCTGGTGCCAACCATCGAACAGGCCCTCTATCTGGCCTATCAGAAGTCTCCGGGGGCGATCTCGAAATCCCGTGCTGAAATTGATCTGAAGACCGGCAAGGTGACGATCTGGGCCACCGAGTTCGATGAAAACAACAACGCCATCGGGGAATTCGACGACACCCCCAATGACTTTGGTCGCGTCGCGGCCTCAACTGCCCGCCAGGTCATCCTGCAACGGTTGCGCGATGCAGAAGACACCCAAATTTTAGGTGAGTTCAAAGACAAACAAGACCAGCTGGTATCCGGCGTCATCCAACAGGGTAAAAACCCCCATATGATTCAGGTCGATCTCGGGTCGATTGAAGCAGTGTTGCCGCCAGCAGAACAGGTTCCCGGGGAAGAGTACGTGCACGGCAAACGCCTACGGTGCTATGTTGTTTCGGTCACCCGTGGTACCAAAGGACCGTCGGTGACGGTTTCGCGCTCGCATCCGCAGCTGGTGGCCAAGCTGTTTGAGCTAGAAGTTCCCGAAATCGCTGACGGGTCAGTAGAGATCGTTGCTCTTGCTCGTGAAGCCGGGCACCGCTCCAAGATAGCAGTGCGGGCCAAGCAGGCCGGGTTGAACGCTAAAGGCGCGTGCATTGGTGAACTCGGCTCGCGCGTCAGAGCGGTCATGACCGAACTGAACGACGAAAAAATCGACATCATTGACGCCTCAGAGGAACCAGCCAAGTTCGTTGCGAACGCGCTGAGCCCCGCCAAGGTTTCCTCGGTGCCGATGGTTGATGAAGCCACCCGCTCAGCACGTGTGATCGTTCCGGATTACCAACTGTCTTTAGCTATTGGCAAAGAAGGACAAAATGCTCGTCTGGCGGCCAAATTGACTGGATGGCGCATTGATATTATGGGGGAGTCGGGAACCACTGACCCTTTGGCGGTGACCCCGGACTAGAAACCGGCGACAAAATATTTTCAAAACCGCTAAACTATAGTATGTCTTTTTGTGCTCCATGAGATGGGAGAACCATGGGTTCACGTCTTCCGGTGCGAACGTGCATCGGATGCCGAGCACAACAAGAGACTCCTAACCTGGTGCGTTGCGCCTGCGACATGACCGCGGATACCCGATTCGTGGTGGTGGACTGGCAACGAAAACTCCCGGGACGTGGGGCGTGGATACACCCCAACACACAGTGCGTGCGACGTGCTGTAAAATCCGGTGCTTTTCACCGCGCTTTTCGGACTCGCGTCAATGCCGAGTCACTGCGTGCGGTCGAAGCGGAGTTTTCCAAGGTGCTGGGTGAACTAAACCAAGGACAAGAAAGCGGGTCGAAGATCTGATGGATACCCGGTGAGCACACGATGAGTGCCCAACCATGACCAAAAAGACATGCTCACACAGCATGCTACGACACCAAACTGTCGTGGCGTGCCCAAGATTAGAGCCCCACACAACGATGGTACGAATCCGGACGCGCTGAGCACCCGCCCGCCGCCGCGATTCGTCCAGAACAGGAGAGTCGTGGCGAAACTACGCGTCCACGAAGTTGCCAAGCAACTTGGGATCACCTCGAAAGAGGCCCTTGCCAAATTGGAAGACATGGGGGAGTTCGTCTCCTCCGCATCGTCAACCATTGAACCCCCAGTCGTGAAACGGCTGAAGGCCGAATTCAAAGACGACGCTTCGTCCGAGGACAAGCCTAAGCCTGCCCAGAAGCCCGCGCCCAAAAAGCCGGCCGCCAAGCCATCTGCTCCGGCGAAGAAGCCGGCCACCAAGCCAGGCCAGAAGAAGACCACCACTGCGGGACCGAGCACTGAGCCGACCGCGCAGAAGTCAAAGGAGCAGGCATCCCAGGCTCCCGAGGCTCCCAAGCCGTCCCAATCCAAACCGAAGCCGGCCGCGCCGACTCCGCGTCCTGGGGCAGCCCCCAAACCCGGAAAGCCGGGGGGTTCTGGGAAGAAACCGGCACCGCGTCCGGGCAATAATCCGTTTAGCCCGAAGGGTGCCGCCACCCCGCGCCCCGCACCGCGTCCGGCACCTCGGCCCGGAGCGCCGCGTCCGGGCAATAACCCCTTCGCACCCCAGCAAGGAATGCGGTCTTCCGAAGAACGTCCGGGTGGGCCACGTCCCCGTCCTCGTGGCGGAGCTGCCCCCAAGCCCGGTATGCCCCGTGGTAATAAACCGCGGTCTGCACCCAAGCCAAGTCGCCAGGATTCGCCGGCGCCGAAGCCGTCGAATTTGCGTCCCTCACCGGCGATGATGCCCGGACACATTGATCGTCCGGCCCCGCCGAGTCAACACAAGGGCCCGGGACATCCGGGGGGCCGTCGTTCTGGTGGCGGCGGTGGCCGTCGTCCAGGCGGTCACGGCAACGCTCAGGGCGCATTCGGTCGAGGAGGCCGGGCAGGACGTCGTCGGGCGAAGAAGCGTCAAAAGCGTCAAGAAGTAGAGCAACAAGCACCAGTGATCGGTGGTGTCAAAGTCCCCAAAGGCGATGGCAACACCGTCATTCGGCTACGTCGCGGCTCTTCCATTGCCGATTTGGCCGAGAAAATTGGTGCCGATCCGGCAGCACTGGTGACCGTGATGTTCCACCTAGGCGAGATGGCGACCGCCAACCAGTCTCTGGACGAGGACACCTTCGGTGTGCTCGGTGACGAACTGGGGTACAAGGTCCAGATCGTCTCGCCCGAGGACGAAGACAAGGAAATCCTCGAGTCCTTTGACATCAATCTAGAAGCGGAAGAGGCCGCAGAAGATGAGGAGGACCAGGATCCTCGTCCGCCGGTGGTGACCGTGATGGGTCACGTCGACCATGGTAAGACTCGGCTGCTGGATGCCATCCGTTCCTCGAGGGTTCGGGAAGGCGAAGCCGGTGGTATTACTCAGCACATTGGTGCGTACCAGATCGATGTGGAGCTTGAAGGCGACCAGCGTGCCATCACCTTCATCGACACCCCGGGTCACGAGGCGTTTACGGCCATGCGTGCTCGCGGTGCTGAAGTCACCGACATCGCCGTGCTCGTCGTCGCCGCTGACGATGGTGTGATGCCGCAAACCGTTGAAGCGCTCAACCACGCTCAGGCAGCTGATGTGCCCATTGTGGTGGCCATCAACAAGGTGGATAAGCCCGAGGCCAACCCCGACCGGATCCGTGGTGAGCTGTCGGAGTACGGGCTGGTGCCCGAGGAATACGGTGGCGAAACCATGTTCGTTGAGGTTTCGGCGTTGCAGAAGATGGGTATCGACCAGCTACTCGAAGCTGTGTTGCTGACCGCAGATGCGACTCTGGAGCTCAAGGCAAACCCGGATAAGGACGCCCGCGGTGTGGCTATTGAAGCCAACCTGGATAAGGGCCGTGGTGCGGTGGCCACCGTCCTGGTTGAGTCCGGTACCTTGCGGGTGGGAGACAACATGGTTTGCGGTGACGCCTACGGGCGTGTGCGTGCCATGTTTGGCGATGACGGTCAGAATGTCTCCGAAGCCAAGCCGTCGACTCCGGTCCAGGTGTTGGGCTTGTCGAACGTGCCACGGGCCGGTGACAACTTCTTGGTTACCGACGAAGAGCGCACCGCCCGTCAAATCGCTGAGAAGCGCGAAGCTGCCAAGCGTAACGCCCAGTTGGCACGTCGTCGCAAGCGGATCACCTTGGAAGAATTCGACCAGGCGGTCGCCGAGGGCAAGTTGGATACCTTGAACCTGATCATCAAGTCCGACGCCTCCGGTCCAGTGGAAGCGCTGGAAGACTCGTTGATGAAGATCGACGTGGGTGGCGAAGACGAGGTCCAGTTGCGAGTGATCCACCGCGGCGTGGGTGCGATTACCCAGAACGACGTCAACCTGGCCACCGTCGACAACGCGATCATCATTGGTTTCAACGTTCGCCCTGCCGAGCGGGTGACCGAACTGGCCGATGCCGAAGGCGTGGATATGCGCTTTTACACGGTCATTTACGACGCGATTGATGATATTGAAAATGCTTTGCGCGGTATGCTCAAGCCCGAGTACGAAGAAGTCGTGCTGGGTCGTGCCGAGGTCCGCGAGATCTTCCGTTCCTCCAAGGCCGGTACCATTGCCGGTTCTCTGGTGCAGTCCGGTGTCATTAAGCGCAACGCATCGGCACGTTTGGTCCGCGACGGCGCGGTGGTCACCGACAATATCAGTATCGAGTCGTTGCGCCGGTTCACCGATGACGTGACCGAGGTTCGTGACGGCTACGAATGCGGTATCGGCCTGGGCAAATTCAACGACATCAAGGTCGATGACGTGATTGAAAACTACGAAATGCAGGAAAAGCCACGGAGCTAGTCCTGCCGATCTCCTCCCCGACCCGGAGACTGTGAGCGCACAATGGCAGTGGCCGGGTCGGAGGGGGGATCCCTAGACAACACAGCATGAGAGAGGTTGTCGCCGATGGCAAATAACAACCGTCCGGCACGTTTGGCTCAGCGGATCAAAGTCATTTTGGCTGAAGCCCTGCAAAAAACTGTGAAAGATGATCGCGTGGAAAACGTGACCATTACTGACGCCAAAGTCACCAATGACCTGCAACAAGCCACTGTCTACTACACCGTTTACGGCGACGAGGACACGGTCGCTGCCGGTCACGCGGCGATGACCGAACACCGGGGCATGCTACGCCGAGAAATGGGTCGAGGACTCAACATCCGTTTGGTCCCGACCCTGGAATTGGTGCCGGATACGGTGCCGGAGGCCGCAGCACACCTGGAAGATATCCTGCGTGCTGCGCGCGCTCGTGATGAAGAACTGGCCGCTAACCGAGACGAGTCGCAGTACGCTGGCGAGGCGAATCCGTACCGCACGTCGGACCACCACCGGTCAGGAGACTGACGGGTGGTGAGCTTCTCCACCTCCGCTTCCAACACCTCCCAGGCCCCGGGACGAAGCGTCTCGGGTCTGGTGCTGGTGGACAAACCGACCGGCTGGACCTCTCATGATGTGGTGGCCAAGCTACGCAAACTCGCTGGGACGCGGAAAGTCGGTCACGCAGGAACCTTGGACCCGATGGCTACAGGCTTACTGGTCGTGGGGTTCAATAAAGCCACCCGCCTTTTGACCCACATCACCGGTACGAACAAGACCTATGCCGCAACCATCCGGCTCGGTGTCAATACCACGACCGATGATGCTGACGGTGAGGTCATTCATCGCAGATACGCCAACGCGGTCACTCGAGACCGTCTTGAGGTCGCCATCGCAGAACTGACGGGGGAAATCGATCAGATCCCTTCGGCAGTGTCTGCCATCAAGGTTGGTGGCAAACGAGCCTATCAGCGCGTGCGTGACGGTGAAAAGATCGAGCTACCGGCACGTCGGGTCACCGTATCTCGGTTCAAGGTCACCGGAGTTCATCGTCTCGACAAGGGAAAGATTCTTGATATCGAGGTCGCTATAGATTGCTCTTCGGGTACCTATATCCGGGCTCTCGCCAGGGACTTGGGCGAGTCTTTGAACACTGGCGGGCACCTGATCGCGCTGCGCCGCACCCGGGTGGGACCCTTTACTATCGATAAGGCCCACACCATAGAACAGCTGGGAAGTCGGTTTGACTACTGTGAGCTATCACAGGCCTGTTCCGAGCTGTTCCCGGTCCGTGAAGTCTGCGACCACGAGGCGGAAGCGCTGAGTTTCGGGCGACTGGTTAGCCCCAATGACGACGACCGATGCTACGCAGCTCGCCATGGTGGCGACACCGTGATCGCGCTGATCGAAAACGCTCGTACCAAAACCGGTTACGGGGCCAAGCCTCAGGTAGTGTTCGTCACCGATTATCGCATCCACACAGAAGGTGAGGCCTGATGGTCCTGGACGCTTGGTTCTGGGTAGCGACAGCGATCTGTCTGGGCTCCCTAGCGATCTGTGTTGTGATGACAATAATCCGCACGTTTCCGGATGATTTGTCGATCCTCTCGGTCGGCGCCGTCGAAATTTTCTTGGTCATTTACGGCATTTATGCGGCGATCTCACCGGTGGAGATCCAAGGTCCACTCTGGGAATTCTGGGGCTATCTCGTGGTCGCCCTTATACTGCCAGTGGTGGCCTTTTTCTGGGCCATTACCGATAAGTCACGATGGTCTAACCTGGTGCTGGGAGCCATGGGCCCCACCGTTTTGGTGATGATTCATCGCATGCAGGTCATCTGGCACGCATGGTATGGAGATTGATGCACGTGGATTCAATTGCAAACACAGTCGGGAACCGTTCAACGGCCCCCAAGTCGCCCCGATGGGACCGCCGTCATAAAGGGATCGGTCGTTTGATCATCGCTGTCTACGGTGTGTTTGCCTTCTCTGCCATGGCCCGTGCCAGCTACCAGATCATCACCAAGTTCGACGAAGCCCCGATCTCTTATGCGTTGTCAGGTTTTTCCGCACTGGTCTATGTCGTGGCGACCATTGCTCTGGCGATTCCCGGCAAAAAAGCCTGGATCGTGGCTATGGTGGCAGTAACCGTGGAACTGGTGGGCGTGATCGGCGTGGGGATTTGGTCCTACGTACAGCCGGAACTATTTCAACATGCTTCCATCTGGAGCCACTTCGGTGAGGGTTACGGCTATATTCCGTTGATCCTGCCTTTCGTGGGGCTGTTCTGGCTGGTCAAGCACGCACCGAAAAACGCAGACTCGCACCAGGCTGACACCGTCCAGACCACTGAGGCGGTAGTCTCAGCACAACGGCGATAGGGGGCGCTCAAATAGTGGAGGCTTGGCAAGGACTGGCAGCGGTGCCGGCCGAACAACCGCCCTCGGCGGTGACCATGGGCAACTTCGACGGGGTACACCGGGGTCACCAAGAGGTGCTCACAGCAACCGTTGACACCGCCCGTGACCGCGGACTCCAAGCGGTGGTGCTGACCTTTGATCCGCACCCCAGACTGGTGCACCATCCCGAAGAACCCCTGGTGCCTATTGTTTCGTTGCCGCAACGGCTGAACCTGATTCAACGGGCCGGTGCCGACGCCACGTGCGTGGTGCACTACACGCTGAACTTCGCGAGCCAATCGCCAGAGGAATACGTGCGCACCACCCTGGTCGAAACCTTTAACGCCCAGGTTGTCGTGGTGGGATCCGATTGTCGCTTCGGCAAGGCTAACGCCGGTGATATCACGACGTTGCGAGAGCTCGGGGCGACGTACGGATTTGAGGTGGTAGAAGTCCCCGAAGTCGGCACTGACTCGCGGTGGTCCTCCACCAGTGTCCGCCAGGCCCTGTCTGAAGGCAGAGTTGCCGACGCCGCCACCATCCTGGGGCGACCGCATGAAGTCTGTGGCGAAGTTGTTCACGGCGAAGCACGCGGCCGCGAACTGGGTTTTCCCACCGCCAACCTCAGCGATGAGGCACAGGGTATGATTCCAGCCGATGGCGTCTACGCGGGATGGTTTATTGATCAAGATCACCACCGCTGGCCCACCGCGATCTCCGTGGGTTCGAACCCGACTTTTGAAGGGGTCCAACGGACCGTGGAAGCCCACATCATGAACCGGCCCGAAGAAGAGCGCGTAGAAGACTTCGACCTGTACGGACAAATCGTCACCGTGGAATTCGTCGCCCGGCTTCGGGGCATGGTCGCCTTCGAAGGTGTGGAGAAGCTCATCGCCCAAATGGGTCAGGACGTGGCTCAAGCCCAAGCTGTTTTGGAAGGCCGGTCCCTAGCCGTTGATGCCGTCGATGGCTGATACACCGTCTCGCCCGCAGTCAGCGCCACGCATCGACACCAACAGGCGACACGCCTTCGGTACCTCCTACCATTCCACCAGCGCCCAGACCTACCACTCGGTGCGACCCGGATATTTCCCAGAGATCATTGATTTTCTCCTGGAGGAGCAGGACCAGCCCTTACAGGTTTCTGCCTCAGCTCTTGACCTCGGTGCCGGAACCGGACTGTTCACCCAGGTGCTGGTCGACTATGGTTTCACCGTCACCGCTGTGGAACCGGCCGAGTCGATGGCAGCGTTTCTCTCCCAACGACTACCCCAGGCGCAGGTGTTGCAACTCAGCGTCGAAGACCTGGACCACCGGGTCCGTCATGACCCGGACCTCGCTCGACGGCTCGGCGATCAAACACTGATCGTGGCCGCCCAGTCATGGCACTGGTTCGACCCGGACCAACTCTGCACAATGGTAGCGTCCCTGTTGAAACCCACCGGCGTACTGGGTATCGTCCACCACCAGCTGGATACCTCCATTCCCTGGGTCCACCGCTTGACCCGGATCATGCACGCCGGAGATGTTCACCCGGTTGAGCTCAGCCCTGCACTGGTCCCGCCGTTTCGTCCCGCTGAAGGGCGATGGTGGCACTGGAACGACGTCTTAGGACCACAAGAACTTCACCAGCTGATGCAGACCCGATCCTTTTATATGCGCACCACCGACACACAGCGCCAACGTATGCACCACAACCTCGACTGGTATCTGCATCAGCATCTGGGCTACCGGCCTGAGGAATCTATCGCCGTCCCGTATGTGACCAGCGCTTGGCGCACCCAAGTACACCGGAGATCGCCTGCTAGCGACTGATCACAGGACGTACTATAGTCGTGATGTCGATCAACCCGGATACCAGCAGGATCAGTGCATGACACACACCAGTAACTCCTCGGAACACGCCTCGGAGACTGCTCAACCAGCCGCGGAGACCTCAACGCGAATCCCCAGATTCTCCCTGAAACAGCTTTGGACCGACGTCTTTGGACGCACCAGTATCCGGGCAGCCCAAATCCTGCTGATCGGTATTGTCGCCATCGCGGTGATCTTCGCGATGCTCCAGCTGACCCTGATCGTCATCCCGACCTTGCTAGCCCTGATCATCGCCTGCGCGCTGTGGCCACTGGTGCGACTCTGTCGCACGGTGATGAATAGCATGCTGGCCGCCTGGTCCGTGTTCTTAGGCTCGTTGCTAGTGCTCGGCGGTGTCGGAACCGCTTTGGTGTTCTCGGTGATGAGCGAGTGGGAAACCCTGGTCAATCAGGCCATCAACGGTTTCAATCAGTTGCGTGCCTGGGCTGATGAGCTGCTTGGCGATGTCGATCTGGAACTCCGACAGGAACAGGTCGATAGCCTGCTGAACTCCATTCAGAGCTTCTTAACCTCCCCACAATTCGGCACCGGTGCCGTCAACACGATCAGTGCGGCCGGAAGTTTTGTCACCGGGCTGGTGCTCTTCCTGGTGATCCTGTTCTTCTTCCTAAAAGACGGCGACCGGATTTGGGCCTTCTTCGTCTCCTGGACGCCCGAGCACTTCCGCGATAAGTGGATCGCCTCCGGTGACCGCGCCCAGCGGACATTCGGCGGATACATCCGTGGCACCGCGATCGTGGCGGCCGTGGACGCCGTTGGTATTACTATCGCGCTGTTGATCTTGCAGGTTCCACTGGCTATCCCGCTGGGTGTGGTGGTCTTCCTGGGCTCGTTCATCCCCATGGTTGGTGCTACGCTGGCGGGCATTTTGGCCACCCTGATTGCCCTGGTCGCCAACGGCCCGGTGGTGGCGATCATCGTGTTGGCCGCGGTTATTTTGGTCAACCAGCTCGAAGGCAACTTCCTGCAACCGGTAGTGATGTCGCAGACTCTGAAACTGCACGCATTGATCATCTTGATGGCCCTGACCGGTGGTACGGTGCTGGCCGGTATTATCGGCGCAATTCTAGCGGTTCCTCTGGTGGCGGTGATTTGGGCAGTCATCAAGGTCTGGACCGGACGTGACGGAGAAAATGACAAAGTCGACCAGGCCCAGCATCAGATCCGCCGCGTCGCCGAAGAAAATAAGGAACGCGAGCGACAGGCGAAAAAAGAGCGCAAGAAAGAGCATGACAAGCGCAAAGCCGCCAAGGACGCTGAAACGGTGAACAAAGAGGATTCACTCATTTAATAAGTAGCCACGGCAACGGGGTGGCTCCGCTGGACACCGTAGCCCGCCCTCAGATCCAGTCTGGCCCGTCAGCTTCTGGCGTCAATAGCCAAGAGTAGACCCACGCGCGGATGTGTGGTTATTCAGGGGGCACACACCATCGAACCATCACCACGGCTGTTTACTCCCGCCTACGTGCTGACCATTGGCGTTCAGCTGTTCGTCTCTTTGGTTTTCATCTCGTTGATGACCTTCATGGCGGTCTATGCGATTCGCATGTTCGCCGTTGAGGAGACCGCTGCCGGCTTCGCAGCGGGCGCCTACGTCCTGGGAGCAGCGCTGGCCCGGCTGGCCTTCGGGAAATACATTGACGTGATCGGTAGACGGCGCGTGCTGATAGTGGGACTGATCGTCTTTGGAGCCTGCTCGGGGCTCTACTTGCTGGCGATAAACTACCCTCTACTGATTACGGTGCGACTGATCCACGGGCTGGCCTTCGGCCTGATTAATACCGCCATTACAGCCGTGGCGATTTCGTTGATTCCCGCCCACCGTCTCGCGGAAGGAATCGGCTACTTTGGGATTTCGGGGACCATCGCCAATGGGATTGGTCCGTTGCTCGCGGTGCCGATGAGCCTGTCGGTTGACCCGGTGTGGATGTTTACTTATACCGGGGCGTTGTCGGTCTTGTCGTTGGTCGCGGTCTTGATCCTTAAGGTCCCCGAACCGGAGATCTCAGCCACCGAGCGAGAGACGTTGCGCGGTGTCCGGTTCGATACCATCGTCGACCTGGATGCGTTACCTGTTGCCGGGGTGGTGTTGTTGTGCGGACTTGGATACTCGGTGGTGATGACCTATCTGACACCGTTTATGATCTCCACCGGTGAACCGGCCAGCGCCTCGATCTTCTTCGCAGTGTTCTCCGTGGCGATGTTGCTGGTCCGGCTCTTTGCTGGGCGCTTACAAGACCGGCGTGGTGAAAACTCGGTCATACCAGCTCTGTTGCTGTGTTTTGCGGCAGGCCTAGGACTCCTTGCCCTCACCCAAGACCTCTGGGCCGTAGTGCTCGCCGGGACTCTGGTCGGATGCGGATTTGGCGGTGCTGTGCCTTGTTTGCAAGTGGTCGGAGTCCAACGGGCCACACCAGAACGCGTCTCGATGGCCACCTCAACCCACTTTCTCGCGCTGGACTCCGGGGTGGCGCTCGCTCCAGTGTTGCTGGGATCGTTGATTACCTACTCGGGGTATCGTCTGCTGTATGCAACCGGCGTCGGTCTGATGCTGGCCAGCCTGGGGATCTATTGGTTCGTGCACGGCCGGTACCACCGTGGCAGGATACCGCGTGGGGGAATGTAACACAAACCTGTTAGACTGATTCCGGTGCTTGCTGCGGTCCGCGGTGGCGGGCACTGGCTGGCAACCCACGGGTTGGCAGTGTTGTCCTTGAACGCGGCACACTCCAAGGAGTTTTTATCATGGCATTAGCCCCTGAAGTTAAACAGCAGATCATCCAAGAATACGCGACTCACGAAGGTGACACCGGTTCTCCTGAAGTTCAGGTTGCCGTGCTGACCCGTCGTATCTCGGATCTGACTGAGCACTTGAAAGAGCACAAGCACGACCACCACACTCGCCGTGGCCTGATGGCTCTGGTGGGTCGGCGTCGTCGCATGTTGCAGTACCTGCAGAAAGTCGACATTGAGCGCTACCGCTCCTTGATCGAGCGACTGGGACTGCGTAAGTGATCTATCTGACCGAAGGCGGCGAACTTGGGATCAAGTCGCCGCTTTCGTTGTGTCAGGCCACAGTAGGCCGATGCTGATAAGTCAATAACCCTGAAACTCCACTGATAGGTCAGCCACGTTCGTGTGCGGTCCTCGACAGTGGCTTTCGGAACCGCGGTGTCCTACCGGTATCGTACCGGTGGGTTATCCCACAGCATCCGAGGGCTTCGATCGAAGACCGACTGGGGTAGGCCTTGAGGTGGAAAACCACGAAAGGAGACCCATGGAGGGTCCTGAAATTAAGTTTTCCGAAGCCGTGATTGACAACGGCGCCTACGGCAAGCGCACGGTGCGCTTTGAAACCGGCCGGTTGGCCCAGCAGGCTGCTGGGTCGGCCATGGTCTACATCGATGATGAGACGTCGATGCTCTCGGCCACCGCGGTGGGCAATAGCCCGCGCGAAGGTTTCGACTTCTTCCCGCTGACCGTCGACGTCGAGGAGCGTCAATACGCCAAGGGCGAGATCCCCGGCTCGTTTTTCCGTCGTGAGGGTCGTCCCTCCACCGATGCGATTCTGACCTGCCGTCTCATTGACCGCCCGTTACGACCGGCCTTTAAGAAGGGCATCCGCAACGAGGTCCAGGTCGTGGTCACCGTGACCTCCATCGCCCCCGATGAGCTCTACGACACCGTGGCCATCAACGCGGCCTCGATGTCCACCAGCCTGTCCGGCATGCCCTTCTCCGGCCCGATCGGTGGCGTGCGTATGGCGCTGATGGACAACGGCTCCGGAGAGCGCCAGTGGATTGCCTTCCCGAAGCACTCCCAACTGGACGACGCCGTGTTCAACATGGCGGTCGCCGGTCGTCTGGTCGATGACGACATTGCGATCATGATGGTCGAAGCCGAAGCCACCGACCACGTGTGGAAATTGGTCAAAGAACAGGGCGCTCAGGCCCCCACCGAAGAGGTCGTCGCTGACGGTCTGGAAGCTGCCAAACCCTTCATCCGCGCCCTGTGTGAGGCGCAGGCCGACCTGCGCGAACGGGCTCAGAAAGATCCCGTTGATGTGCCACTGTTCATTGACTACCAAGAAGACGCCTACCAGGCTGTGGAGAAACTGGCCTCCACGCGATTGGGTGAGATCTACACCATTGCCGATAAGCACGAGCGTGAGTCGGCCGACAACGCTTACCGCGAGGAAGTCGTGGAAGAACTGACCGGTGAAGGCCGGGAGTTCGAAGAGCGTGCCGATGAAATCGCTAAGGCCTACGGTGCAGTCACCAAACAGGTAGTACGCCAGCGCATCCTGAAGGACCAGGTCCGGATCGACGGTCGTGGTCTGACCGACATCCGCAAGCTGACTGCCGAGGTGGAGGTCCTGCCACGCGTGCACGGCTCGGCCATTTTCGAACGTGGCGAAACCCAGATCATGGGCGTGACGACCCTGAATATGCTCAAGATGGAGCAACAGATTGATTCGCTGAACCCGGTCACCAATAAGCGCTACATCCACCACTACAACTTCCCGCCCTACTCCACCGGTGAAACCGGCCGTGTGGGTTCGCCCAAGCGTCGCGAGATTGGGCACGGCGCCCTGGCCGAACGCGCTCTGGTGCCGGTCATCCCCTCCCGCGAAGAGTTCCCCTATGCGGTCCGTCAGGTCTCCGAGGCACTGGGCTCCAACGGCTCGACCTCTATGGGCTCGGTGTGTGCCTCGACCCTGGCGTTGTACAACGCCGGCGTGCCACTGAAAGCTCCCGTGGCCGGTATCGCCATGGGGCTGGTCTCCGACACCGTCGACGGTGAAACGCGCTATGCTGCCCTGACCGACATCCTCGGCGCTGAAGATGCGTTCGGTGACATGGACTTCAAGGTTGCCGGTACCTCCGAGTTCGTTACCGCCATCCAGCTGGACACCAAGCTGGACGGTATTCCCGCCTCGGTGCTGGCTGCCGCCCTGACCCAGGCTCGCGAGGCGCGGTTGCACATCCTGTCGGTGATCGACTCGGCCATCGACGGCCCCGACGAGATGAGTCCCTACGCTCCGCGGATCCTCACCGTACAGATCCCGGTCGATAAAATCGGTGAGGTCATCGGGCCGAAGGGCAAGATGATCAACACCATCCAGGAAGACACCGGCGCTGAAATCAGTATCGAAGATGACGGTACGGTGCTGATCGGTGCCACCGAGGGCGCTGCCGCAGAAGCGGCCCGGGGTGCGATCAACAGCATCGCTAACCCGCAGGTTCCCGAGGTCGGGGAACGCTACCTGGGTACGGTCGTGAAGACCACCAGCTTCGGCGCGTTCATCTCGCTGACCCCCGGTAAGGACGGTCTGCTACACATCTCCGAGTTGCGCAAGCTCAACGACGGCAAGCGTGTCGCAGATGTTGAAGACGTCGTAGGTGTTGGCCAAAAGATTCAGGTCGAAATCACCAAAGTCGATGACCGTGGCAAGCTGTCACTGATCCCGGTTACCGAAGAGTCCGATGAGGACTAATTCCCGGCTTTGACCGACACGATGACGGCCCCGCACCCGGTATGGGTGGGGGCCGTTGTCGCGCACGGACTAGATGAGGACGAATCCCCGATGATCGTAGCCGGCGAACAACTTGGCCACCGGTTCCAGGTGGTGAACTGGGATAACGCACACGTCGACTGGTGCACTTCGACGTGGTGGTGTTGGGTTCAACCTGGGACTACAGTGACCGACGAGAGGACTTCCTCGCCTGGCCGGATCACGTTAGCCAGGCCAGCACCCTGGCCAATCCGACCGAGATGATCCGGTGGACGACGGGGTGGCTATAATCCCCACCACGGTGATCGAGCCCGGGGAAACACTCGGTGGCCATCCGCAGTCTGTCGTGGTGATTAAACCTGCCATGGGCGCGGGGAGTCGGTACGTCTCACGGTTCCACCACACCAGCCCTTGAGCCGGTAGCCACCGAGGGAGAATGGCTACTGGTATTCATCATTGGAGAATTTAGCCACGTTGCCAATAAGCGGGTCAGCATTCCCGAAACGGGAGCGATCATCGGCACGCTGTTTGCCGAGGAAACCAACACGCCGTGGCAGGCTACCGCAGATCAGGTGCGCTTGGGGCAGGATGCTATCGCGAGCGTCACTGATCGGTGGGGCACCATCCCGACCTATGCCCGGGTGGATGCAGTCATCGATGACGCCGGATTCTACCGGGTGCTCGAACTTGAACTGCCGGCTGGAGTCAGGCACTAAACTACCCAGCATGGCCACCATCGATATTGACCCGCAGTACTCCGGTGTGATCTATAACGGTGGGGGAGGTAACCTCGTTGAACGCACCGTCCTCGACAACGGTGTGCGTATCCTGACCGAAGTGATGCCCGGACAAAAAGCCGTTTCCATCGGATTTTGGATCGGGGTGGGCTCGCGGGATGAACAGCCATCAGGATACGGGTCAACCCACTTTCTTGAGCACCTGCTGTTCAAGGGCAGTGCGAATTACACCGGGTGGGATATTTCCGAAGCTTTCGACCGGGTCGGTGGAGATGTCAATGCTGCGACCGCGAAAGAGTCCACCTGTTACCACGCCCGGGTGATCAACACCAACCTCGCTATGGCGGTAGACATTCTCACAGATATGGTGACCGCACCACTGCTCGAGTCAGAGCAGATGGATACCGAGCGCGGAGTCATCCTCGAAGAACTCGCCGTCGACAGCGACGACCCGGCTTATGTGGTCCACGAATCCCTGGCCGAACAGGTCTTGCCCGGACACCCGCTCGGCCGGTCCATCGGTGGCACCCCCGAGGTGATCAACTCCATCAGTCGCGAGGACATGGTAAGCCACTACAACCGGTGGTACCGCCCCGAGCAACTCGTGATTACCGCAGCCGGAGGGCTTGACCACAAAGAACTGGTGCAAACGGTTTCTGCCGCACTGAGCCGTAGTGGATGGATGAGTCCGGAAAGCAACCTGATCCAGACCCCGGCACCGCGTCGCGACCACCACGCTGAATTCCCGGTCATGAACACCGAACGCCTCACGCTTACCCGTCCAGTAGAACAAACCGCGGTGATGGTCGGTGGCCGGGGCCTGAATACCGTGGATCCACGCCGGTTCGCGATGACGGTGATGAACGTCATTCTCGGTGGCGGGATGACCTCTCGGTTGTTCCAAGAAATCCGAGAACGGCGTGGCCTGGCCTACTCGACCTATTCTTTTGCTGCCAGCTACTCTGATCTGGGCTACTTCGGAATGTATGCCGGATGCCATCCAGCTAAAGCCGACGAGGTCATTGAGGTCATGAGCACAGAACTCGACACGCTCGCGCAGAAAGGCGTCACCGCCGATGAGCTCGAACGAGCCCACGGTCAAATCGCAGGAAACGTGGTGTTGGGACTAGAAAACACCGAAGCACGGATGTCACGACTCGGACGCGCCGAACTCGTCACGGGTCAATACATTGACTTAGACGGTTCTGTGGCTAGAATCACAGGTGTCTCAGCGGACGAAGTCGTTGGGATGGCCCGGCTGCTGGCGGACTCGCCCAGAACACAGATCAGTGTCGGGCCGGACAACCGATAAACAGTTAAACACTCACACTAAAGGACCGGCATGGACGCTCTGATCAATTCCATCCATGAAGTGATCGTGGCGATTCGAGACTTTGTCTGGGGACCATTTTTTCTGATGCCCTTACTTTTGCTCTCGGGTCTCTACCTGACCGTACGTTACGGCGGTCTTCAATTCCGAACGCTGGGACGCGCCCTGAAGCTGGGATTCGTCCAGCGTAAAGACGACTCTGATGACGGAGATATCTCCCAGTTCCAGGCGCTCACCACAGCGCTAGCAGCGACAGTGGGGACCGGAAATATCGTCGGGGTGGCCACGGCGTTATCAATCGGTGGACCCGGTGCCTTGTTTTGGATGTGGGTCACCGCACTATTGGGTATGGCAACTAAGTACTCCGAAGCCTTTTTGGGTGTGCTCTACCGCACCAATGATGCGAAGGGCGAAAAGTCCGGTGGCCCGGCCTACTACCTGGAACGGGGACTGGGAAGCTGGTACGGCAAAGTCTTGGGCCTGCTGTTCGCGATCTTTGCGTTCTTCGCGTCCTTCGGCATTGGCAATATGACTCAGGGCAATTCCATTGCCTCCAACGTGGAGAACTCGTTCAACGTTGAACCGTGGATCACCGGACTGATCCTGACGGTTCTCACGCTAGTGGTCTTGCTAGGCGGTATTAAATCCATTGGGAATGTCACCTCCGCCCTGGTGCCGGTGATGATTGTCTTCTACGTGCTGGGCTCACTGTGGCTGCTGATCGCTAACGCCGGTCAGCTTCCCGAGGCCCTTGGCATGGTGTTCACCGATGCCTTCACCGGAACCTCTGCGGTGGGTGGTTTCGCCGGCTCGGCGATGATTATTGCCATCCAGTACGGTGTGGCTCGCGGTATTTTCTCGAACGAGTCGGGGATGGGCTCGGCCGCGATTGCCGCGGCAGCTGCCAAGACCACTCACCCGGTCCGCCAGGGCCTGGTCTCGATGACCCAGACCTTTATCGACACCATCATTGTGGTGACCTGCACCGGTCTGGTGCTGATTACCACCGGAGCCTGGCAGGCCGGAGAACGCCAAGAAGCCGCCATCATGACCGCTAACGCCTTCACCGAAGGGCTTCCCGGTAACTGGGGCCACCTGATCGTCACCATCGGTCTGATCCTGTTCGCCTATTCCACCATGCTGGCCTGGTCCTATTACGGCGAGCGCAATGTGGAACGCCTGCTGGGTCGCGCTTGGGTGATGCCCTACCGCGTGCTGTTCTGCATCGTGATTTATCTGGGGTGTACTTTGCCACTGGAAATCGTGTGGGATTTCTCGGACCTGACCAACGGTTTGATGGCTGTGCCGAACATCATCGGCCTGCTGGCGATGTCGGGACTGATTGCACGAGAAACCAAGCGCTACCTGCAGATCGACCCGCGCATGGGCTCCTCCGCCGAAGACATCGACCGGCAGATGAGCCATGTGTCGTGGTGGCAGGCATGGCGTCACGACAACCTCACCGAGCCGTTCTACCAGCTCGGGGCTGAGGAATCCCCAACCCACTCTTATTCTGCAGGCCAGTCTGACGGCCGCGGACGCTTCAGAGAGACTGACCGCTTCTAAACAGTGTCTCCCAGCGCCCATCCAGTCCCGGCCGCTAGAGTGGGGGACATGACCTCACAGACAGATATTCACGTGGCCCTGGTGGGCGCGACCGGAAAAATGGGCCAGCATGCCGGGGCTGCCATCGAGGCAGCCCCGGACATGCGCCTGGTGGCTCAACTGAACTCAAAGTCTCAGCTGGAAGAAATTCTTGACTCCGAGGCCACCCACGTGTTGGACCTCACGGTCCCGTCGGTGTCTGAATCAGTGGTTCAGTTCGCTGTCGAACACGAGCTGCACACCGTCGTGGGAACCTCCGGGTGGTCCGATGAGAAGCGGGACCGTCTCCAACAACAGTTGGGGGACCACCCCGATGTGGGAGTGCTGATTGCTCCGAATTTTTCGATTGGCTCAGTGCTGGCCACCCAGTTTGCCACTCAAGCTGCACGGTACTTCGACTCGGTTGAAATTATCGAAATGCATCACCCTCATAAAGTTGATGCTCCCTCCGGAACTGCCACCCGCACGGCGTCAATGATTGCCCAGGCCCGCGCCGAGCACGAGCTTCCACCCAGCCCCGATGCCACCGAACAGGATCCCCACGGTGCTCGCGGGGCGACCATTGACGACATTCACGTCCACGCGGTCCGGCTGGCGGGGCTTGAAGCCCACCAAGAGGTGCTGCTGGGTAGTCCCGGGCAACAGCTGGTCTTGCGACACGATGCCTTCGACCGTAGCTCCTATATGCCCGGTGTTTTGCTCGGCTTGCGACAGGTAGCAGATAACCCGGGGCTGAGCTACGGGTTGGATGCGTATTTAGATCTGCACTAAAACCTGAGTCAGTTGAGGTAAAAGTAGTCTCGATGAAGAATAAGATTGCGGCCATCGCACTGATTGTGTTGGCCTTGCTTTTCATTTTCCTGGGATTGACGTCTGCGATCGGGTTCATCAGTTCCCAGTCCACCCTGGCCAACCTGATCGGCTGGGCCGTGATCGTCATGCTCCTGTTCGGGATCTGGGCGTTGATGAGAGAATGGCGTTTTGGGGTCGGGACCGAACGGTTGGCGAAAATTCTCGACCAGGAAGGTGGCTTGCCGGTCGATGACCTCCCGCGGGGAAAATACAACAAGATCGATCAGGCTGCTGCCGATGAGGATTTCGAGATCTACCGAATAGAAACCCAGAACGATCCGGAGAACTGGCGGAGCTGGTTCCGCCTGGGACTGGCCTATGATGCCGCCGGTGACCGACGTCGTGCCCGACAAGCGCTGAATAAGGCCATCAAGATGGAAGCCGGGCAAGACTGATTCAGGCCGTCACGTGGTTTGAGACGCGCCTAGCGGGAGTCTTTAGCCGGCGGGTTGAGCACAATTAAATGCGTGGACACCGCGTGTATGAGGAATTCCAACGGGCCACGCCAGCCCACGATCCGAAGTGCAGTGCCCAGAATCAAGCACGCGCCCCATTGGATCAGCAACACGGTCCATTCGGAGCCGGCCTCATCGCCCAACACCGCCATGACCAGCACGTGAGCGACGTACAGGGTCAGGGGAATGGCTCCGGCGCCGATCAGCGGATAGAGGACCTTATCGCCCAGACCCGCTGTGTGCTGGGTGAGGATGAGACACAATCCGATCACCGCCACGGCAATCCCGGCCGTGGAGAGCACATCGAGGGGAGCCGTGGAATGCGGGGCGACCATCACATACCAGGAAGGGTCACCGACAAGGTACTGAGTGACCATACCCGACCCGGTCAGTGCGGCAGCCGGGGCCTCGGCCGGGTCGGTGAAGCTCAGCTCGCTCCACCGCCGGAGCCGCCCCGGATTCGATGCGAGCCCATAGCCGGCGGCACGTGTCAGACCAGCCACCAGCAATCCCGCGCCGAAGAGCAACAGATGCACCGGAAAGGACCGCAGGTCCATCTTGGCGATAAACATGCCCAGCAGTAAGAAACCGGTCCACACGAGCACCGGATAGTAGCCCGAGACCAGCACGTCCCAGAGCGTGACACCCGGTTGCTCCAACAACGTGATGAAATTCGGGTTGGACCATAGCCGAAAGTTGTTGACGTACTCCACTCGGCCCATAGCCGCCTGGAGGAACCGGTTGAGCACTCCGAACAGCAGTGGCATCAGCACCAACCAGCTGACCGCCAGCACACCCAAGACCTTGGCCGAGAGCTTCAGGAAGGCGATGGCAATGACGAAAAGCACCCCGTAGTGCACCAGGATCACGGCAACCCCGGAATCCAGCTGGCCCAGGGTCAAACCCAGCAATACCAACACGGTGGCTCGTAACAGCAAACGAATCACGATCTGTCCGAAACCCACCGTCGACGCGTTGCGACTGAGCAACACCACCGAAACACCCGCCACAACGCAGAACAGCACCGAAGACGACCCCGCCGCGATCCACCCGACCCAACTGGGGACGATACGGCCGGTGGCTGCATCCGTGACGTTCAGCGGGTAGACGTGAACGGCAATCATGCCAAGAATCGCCAGTGCGCGGGCGACATCGATACCGGTCAGTCGTTGCCGGAGCCCAAAGGGCGAACCCGTGGTTGAGGAAGAAGAAGCCATAGTTGGGTGCTCATCCTGTGTCTAGATCGTCACCTCTTAAGGCCCGCCTGGATGCTGGGACAGCGTGACGATGAAATACCTGATGCCGTGAACAACTTTACAGAGTGACGGTACGGCAATGATGTACCCCGCGTGCGTCACAGGTAAGCTATGTCCATGAGCGATTTGAGTCAGCAAGCAGAAGACGTTTTCGGTACCACCCTGGTTGCTATGGTGACACCATTCACCGCCGACGGTCAGGTGGATGCCGACTCCGCTCAAAAACTTGGCACGCATTTGGTGGATTCTGGAGTCAACGGACTCGTGGTGACCGGAACCACCGGTGAGATTTCGACGCTGACGGATGACGAAAACGTGCTGATGTACCAGGTGGTCAAAGAAGCTGTCGGCGACAGGTGCAAAATTATCGCCGGAACCGGGATGAACGACACGGCTCATTCAGCCGAACTTTCTCGACGTGCTGCGGCCACCGGAGTTGACGGGTTGTTGCTGGTGACTCCCTACTACAACAAGCCAGTGCAGGCCGGTATCAAAGCACACTTTGAAACCGTGGCCTCGGCGACTGACGTGCCAGTGATCCTCTACGACATTCCCGGACGTTCGGTGCGTCCCATTGCCGCTGAGACCATCGTCGCTCTGGCCGATCACCCCAATATTTTGGCGCTTAAAGATGCCAAGGGCGACTACCAATCGACCACCACAATACTGGCTGAAACAGACCTGTTTGTCTATTCCGGCGACGATTTGATGACTTTCCCGCTGATGGCTGCCGGTGCCGTTGGCGTGATCTCGGTCAGCGCTCACATTGCCCCCGGGACCTACCGTGCGATGGTGGACGCCCTGAATGAGGGCGACCTGCTTACTGCCCGAGCACTGCATTTTCAACTCGACCCGGTCCAGCGCGCGGTGATGTCCCACCACCAGGGCGCCGTCGCCTCGAAGGCCATCCTGGCCGGTCAGGGCTTGATTTCATCGCCGACCGTGCGCCTGCCTCTTACCGAGGCCACCGAAGAAGACCTCAAGGCCATCCGTACAGACCTGGCCGAAACAAATATTTCATTCTGATATTTTTCCGAAAGGACCTTCATGCCCCACGAACAGCAAGTAGTGCTGTCTCATCCCCCTCAACTGCCTGGCGGAACCATGCGCATTGTGCCATTGGGCGGGCTCGGCGATGTTGGCCGCAACATGACCGTCTTCGAGCTCAACGGAAAACTACTCATCGTTGACTGTGGTGTGCTCTTTCCTGAAGAAGTACAACCCGGTGTTGACCTGATCCTGCCAGATTTTGACTACATCCGCGATCGTCTTGACGATGTGGTCGGCATCGTCCTCACCCACGGCCACGAAGATCACATCGGCGCGGTACCTTACCTGTTGCGGATGAAAGACGATATCCCCCTGGTGGGCTCGCAATTGACCCTGGCCCTGATTGAAGCCAAACTCGAAGAGCACCGCATCACTCCTTACACGCTGGCTGTCACGGAAGGTCAGCTCGAACAGCTCGGGCCCTTCGAACTCGAATTCGTCGCCGTCAATCACTCGATTCCCGATGCCTTGGCGCTGTTTATCCGCTCGGAGGCGGGCACCGTGTTGCACACCGGTGACTTTAAGATGGACCAGTTGCCCCTTGACGGTCGCATCACCGACCTGCGCGCTTTCGCTCGATTGGGTGAAGAAGGCGTGGACTTGTTCATGACTGATTCCACCAACGCCGAAGTTCCCGGCTTTACCACCACCGAAAAAGACATCGGCCCGGTGCTAGAGTCGCTGTTCGGGCGCGCACAACGACGCATTATTGTCGCTAGCTTCTCCTCCCACGTCCACCGTGTCCAACAGGTCCTTGATGCCGCGGCGATGCACCAGCGCAAAGTGGCCTTCGTCGGTCGCTCGATGGTGCGGAATATGGGAATCGCTGCCCAATTGGGCTACCTCAACATCCCAGACAACACCGTTATCGACATGAAGAAGGTCGATGACTACCCCGACAACCGCATTGTGTTGATGTCGACCGGCTCCCAGGGCGAGCCCATGGCTGCCCTATCCCGGATGGCGAACGGCGACCACCAGGTCCAAATCCAGCCCGAGGACCTGGTCGTGCTGGCGTCCTCGCTGATCCCTGGTAACGAAAACTCCGTATTCCGGGTGATCAACGGCCTGATGAAACTCGGTGCCGAAGTGGTGCACAAGGGCAACGCCCAGGTGCACGTCTCTGGCCACGCTTCACAAGGGGAACTACTCTATAGCTACAACATTGTTCGACCCCGCAACGTGATGCCGATCCACGGGGAAGTCCGCCACCTGATCGCCAACGGTCGGATCGCCGAAGCCACCGGGGTTCCCACCGAGAAGGTGATTCTGGCCGAAGACGGTTCTGTGGTCGACCTCAAAGACGGTCATGCCGAGATTGTGGGCGAAATCGACTGTAGTTATGTCTACGTCGACGGTAAGTCCATTGGCGAAATCACCGACGCAGATCTCAAGGACCGTCGGGTGTTGGGCGAAGAAGGCTTTATCTCGGTGATTGCGGTGATCAACCGGCAAACCGGAAAGATTGTCTCCGGACCCGACATTCACGCCCGAGGTGTGGCCGAAGATGACACCGTCTTCGAATCGGTCAAACCCAAGATCATCAAAGCCCTGGAAGAGGCAGCCGCTTCCGATAAGAAGCACACCAATCACCAGCTACAGCAAGTCATGCGTCGAGCGATCGGATCGTGGGTGAACCGCAAACTACGCCGTCGTCCAATGATCGTGCCGATCATTATTGAGGCCTAACCAGATCCCAGGTGCCCGTTGCCCACCTCAACGGGTACGTGCTGAATGCAGGCTGTGTGGTTTTAAACAGTGTCTGAAACACGTCGTTCAGATACTGACACCACGTGAACCGGCCCCTAACGTGAGAAAGAGAAGCGTTCGCTCCGGGCCGGACCTGTCGCCCGGGGCGACGACAACGGAAGGAGAATAATGTTTACTCGTAGCCGTGACGACGTCGAAAAAGTTGAATGGGGTGGCGGAACCTCCGAGCGTCTGCTTGTGGACAAAGACAACATGGGATTTGCTGTGGCCCATACCGTTGTGCGGGCCGGCAGTTCCTCCAAACTACAGTACCGCAACCACCTGGAGGCCTGCTACTGCATCGGCGGTTCCGGTTCCGTGGTGGAGCCTGACGGTACCGAGCACAAGATCACTGAAGGGACCATTTACGTGCTCGACGAGCACGATGCCCACACCCTGAAGGGCGGCGACAACGAGGACTTGATCCTGGTGTCGATCTTCAACCCGGCCATCACCGGTAACGAGAAGCACGAGCTGACCGAGGACGGTTACTCCTCCTACTAAACCGCTCACTGATACGTCATCGACTGTCAGTGAGCCAAGGGGTCTGCTGGTCATGTGAGTAGCAGACCCCGTGCTTGTCTGCGGTACCAAAGAGCACGATGACGTGCCCGAACCGCGTTCATCCCGTAGTGCCTCATGTCAAACTGAGCGCGAAGGGTAAGTCGTGCCTCACAGATCGTGAGCGCGAGAGGTCGCGTGGCTGCAGTGTCGTGCCTCAGCTAGTTTGAGCGCGAAAACTTGGGTTAGCTGGC
>NZ_QHLO01000014.1:0-51316 GCF_003185945.1 Auritidibacter sp. NML120636 | reverse complement strand
GCTAACCCAAGTTTTCGCGCTCAAACTAGCTGAGGCACGACACTGCAGCCACGCGACCTCTCGCGCTCACGATCTGTGAGGCACGACTTACCCTTCGCGCTCAGTTTGACATGAGGCACTACGCCCGTCCACATTCTTTGATACACCCCATTATTGAATCTGGACTCAAGTTCATCTATGTTTGGTGTATGCGTGCGATACAGATCACACAACTAGAAGGACCCGAAGCCATCGAATTTAACGAGGTCGATGACCCCGTTGTCACTGACCCCGATAAGGAAGTACTGATCCAGGTCAAGGCCGCCGGGGTGGCCTTTCCAGAACTGCTTCAAACGCGCGGGCAGTACCAGATGAAGCCTGATTTGCCGTTCATCCCCGGAGCCGAAGTCTCCGGCGAAGTCCTCGACGCCCCCGAGTCCACCGGACTGGTTCCCGGAGACCGCGTGGCAGCGCTGTGCTTGCTCGGTGGGTTCGCCGAGAAAGTCACCGCCCGGGCTGACCTGACCTTCAAACTCCCGGACAACATCAGCTTTGAGCAGGGGGCAGCCTTTTTGTTCAACTACTGCACCTGCCAGTTCGCGCTCCGCCGTCGCGGGGCGATGAGCTCCGAGGACACCGTCCTCGTTCACGGTGCCGCCGGCGGTATCGGTACCTCCGCGATTCAGATCGCCAAAGCTTTCGGCGCTCGCGAGGTGATTGGCGTGACCTCCACCGAAGAGAAGGCCGAGATCGCCCGCGCGGCCGGCGCCGACCGTGTGGTGAACTCCGAGAATTTCCTCGAGGAACTCGGCCGGTCTTCCGTGGACATTGTGGTGGACCCGGTTGGAGGTGACCGCTTCACCGACTCGTTGCGCGCCCTGAAGCCGGAGGGTCGACTATTGGTTATCGGCTTTACCGCCGGTTCCATCCCCGAGGTCAAGGTCAACCGCCTGCTGCTGAACAATATTTCGGTGGTCGGTGTCGGCTGGGGTGCCTTTGGGCTGAACAAGCCCGGCTTTATTGCCGAGCAGTTCGCCGATATGGAAGAGCACCTGGCCGCCGGTCGTCTGGTGCCACCGCTCGGCCCGGTCTTTGATCTCGCTGAGGCCAGCAAAGCCCTACAAGTTCTGGAAACGCGCACCGCGACCGGAAAGGTGGTCCTGCGCGCATGAGCACCGAGGCATCCTCCCAGCGCATCTACATTCCCACTCTCGATGAGCTGGGAGAGCTCGAGCAGGTTTATTCTGTGACCGCCCCCGAACGGTGGCGTGACTACAACGATCACGTCAACGTCTTGGGGCACTACGAGTTCTTGATGCACACCCTGCACTACGGTCTGATGTCCATGGGCATCACCCCCGACTACATCCAGACCCATGGACGCAGCACCTTTACGCTGGAACAGCACGTGACCTTCGCCCATGAAATCCAGATCGGTGCCAAACTCGGTGGCTATGTGCGCCTAGTGGACCGCAACGCGAAACTCTTGCGCGGTGTGGCCATTGCTGCGAATCTCACCACCGGCGAGGTGGCCTCGATGGCCGAATTCGCCGATATTCACGTCGATATGTCCACGCGGCGGTCGACCGCCTGGAATGACGAGCTCGGTGACAAACTCGACCAGCGACTGGCCCACGATCGTCAGCTCAGCTGGCTGGCACCGGATTCCGGTAGCCTGAAGCTCCGTTAGCCCCCGACCCCTGGTTTTCCTCGATTCCAACTCGATTTGAAGGAGTACCCCATGTCCACTACTGAACCACGCGTTGCCATCGTTACCGGTGCCGGTCGCGGCATCGGTGCAGCCATTGCCCAGCGTCTGGCCTCTGATGGCCTGAAAGTTGCGGTGCTGGATCTGGCCGAAGAGCAGTCCCAGAAGACCGTCGATGCCATCACCTCCGCCGGTGGCCAGGCCCTGGCCGTCGGCGCTGATGTCTCCGATGAAGACTCGGTCAAGGCCGCTGTTGCCAAGGTTGCCGATGAGCTCGGCGCCCCGACCGTGCTGGTCAACAACGCCGGCATCATCCGCGACAACCTGCTGTTCAAGATGACCGTGGACGACTGGGATGCCGTGATGGGTGTGCACTTGCGCGGTACGTTCCTGATGTCGCGCGAAACCCAGAAGCATATGACGGAGGCTGGCTTCGGTCGTATCGTGAATCTCTCCAGTGTTTCAGCCTTAGGCAGTCGTGGTCAGGCCAACTACTCCGCTGCCAAGGCTGGTCTGCAGGGCTTTACCAAGACCCTGGCGATCGAGCTGGGTAAATTCGGTGTCACCACCAATGCAATTGCCCCCGGTTTTATCGAATCGGATATGACCGCTGCCACGGCCGAACGCATTGGTATCAGCTTCGACGAATTTATTGAAAAAACCGTTGCGCAGATCCCGGTTGCCCGCAGCGGTAAGCCCGACGACGTTGCCCACCTGGCCTCCTTCCTGATTTCCGAAGGCGCTGGCTACGTGAACGGTCAGGTTATTTATGCAGGTGGCGGTCCCTTTGACTAATCAGCGGCCGACACCATCTGATGGTGCCAGCTCTGGTCAGTACTCTGCCGTGATGTTTGACTTCGGCGGAGTGCTGACCACCTCGTTGCTGGCAGGATTCCAAGCGTTCGGAGACAAGTACGGTAACCGTGACCTGCCGTTGAAGATCCTGGGTACCAAAGGATCCGCCTCTGCCAAGTTGCTCGGTGCCCACGAAGAAGGTCGCATCTCCGCGGCCGAATTCGAACAGGGCTACCACGAGGAACTGGCGGAGCACGGACTGCAGGTGCCTGATCGCGGGACCATTGAGGAGATACAGTCTTACCTCCACCCGGACCGGGAGACCATCGATCTCGTGGCAGAAATTCGTCAAGCCGGTATCCCTACCGGCTTGCTGTCGAACTCGTTTGGCGACAATACCTATGCTGGCTTTGAACTGGAGTCCATGTTCGATGCGGTCACCATCTCCGGAGTCATTGGTGCACGCAAGCCCTCACGCGTGGCATACCTCACCGCCTGCCAGAAGCTCGAGGTAGCTCCTGAGCAGACGGTGATGATTGACGATCTTCAGCATAATCTCGATGCAGCGGCCCGGTTGGGGATGGGAGCCATCCGCCACACCGATGCCGCCAGCACTCGCGCTCAGCTGAGCGACTTACTGAGTAATTACTCTGTGTAACGTCCCAGGGCCTCGGCAACACAAACCGGCTTTTCAATACCTTCGGCCTCATACACCTGCACGGTGGTGACCTGGGCTGAACCCTCGCCGACTTCTTCCACTGAAGAAATTGTCGAGGTCACGCGAATTCGGGTCCCCACCGGTAGGGGATGGGGGAAACGGACCTTGTTATATCCGTAGTTCAAGGTGTGGGTAAAGCCCTCCAGCTGAATCAGCTGCTCAGAGAAATACGGGCCCAGCGACAGCGTGAACAGCCCGTGAACAATGGTGCCACCCAACGGGCTGGCCTTGGCTCGTTCGACATCGATGTGGATCCACTGATGATCTTCGGTGGCATCGGCGAAAGCGTTGACTTTATCCTGATCAACCGTGTACCACTCCGTAGGGCCCAGTTCCTTGCCCTGGAGTTCTTTCAGTTCGGCGATCGAGCTGACGGTGGTGACTTCTACCATCGTGATATCTCCTTCTCGTAGGTGAGCTATATCACCTTCATGTTAAGTGAACCTGAACTCGGATTCAATGGATCATTTTTCTCTTGCGCAGTTGTCTTGAATCTGATCTCAAGTTCGATATAAGCTAGGTGAGAGGTAGATCACATCTTAATGTGGAGAAGGACCGCCATGACCAATTTGGTAGACATCATCTGGAATCACGCCCAGCAACAACCTGAAGCCAACGCCTTGCGTGAAGGGGTCGATGAGGCCGAACGTATCTGGTCGTATGACCGGCTCGCTCGCAACATCAGCGGTGTGATCCCCGAATTTCAGCGCCGTGGCATCCAACCGGGGGATCGGGTTCTTTTCGTGGTACCCACCTCAGCGGAGTTCGTGCTGGCCTATCACGCCTTGGCTGCGCTGGGCGCTATCGCGGTGACCGTCAACGCAGCCTGCACCGCTCGCGAACTGCAGTACTTCATCGAGGACTCAGAACCTGTGCTGGCCTTGGGGTGGAAGGAAGACGGCAAAGGTTTCGAACAACTCGAGAAAGCTGCCGAGGCCACAGATGTCTCCACCTGGCTCCTGGAGCCTGGGGTTTTTGACGATCTGGTCGCCGACTCCCTGGCTGATCCCGCCGATCTCGCCGATGGAACCCCGATGGCTATTCTGTACACCTCCGGGACCACCGGACGTCCGAAAGGTGCGGTGCTGACGCACAACAACATCATGGCCTGCGGTCGCATGGCCGCAACCACCAACGAGTTGGGCTCCTCGGACAGTCTGGGCACGGGGTTGCCGATGTTCCATGTGTTTGCACAAGTAGCGGTGATGCACACCGTCTTTCATGGCGGGGCAAGCTTATCGCTACTTCGCCCGTTCACCCCGCACGGGATGATGGAGATGATGGTCAAGCACCAACTCACTTCAGCATCCGGGGTGCCGACCATGTGGAACGCGATGTTGCACGTACCGAATCCCTACCGCCCCGAGGACTTTTCGAACATGCAGAAGGTGACCTCCGGTGGAGCTGCTCTGCCCATCCAGGTGGCTAAGAAGTTCTATCAAGCCTTCGGCGGAGATGTTATTGAAGGCTACGGTCTGACCGAAACCACCGGGTACGGCATCGGAAACCGGCCCCATGCGACCCGCAAAGAAGGCAGTATCGGTCTGCCGGTGGAAGGCGTCGACGTCACCATCTTGGACGATAATGGCCAAGAGCTGGGCGTGAATGAGATCGGTGAGATCGCGCTCGATGGCCCGGTTGTGATGAAAGAATACTGGGGCCGTCCTGATGCGACCGCCGCGACCTTCACCGGTCGCTGGTTCCGCACCGGTGACCTGGGACGGATTGATGAAGATGGCTATGTCTTCATTGTGGACCGGAAAAAGGATTTGATCATTCGGGGTGGCTACAACGTCTACCCGCGCGAGGTTGAAGAAGTGCTCTACACCCATCCGGATGTGGTGGAAGTCGCCGTAGCCGGGGTGCCCGACGAGCATCTGGGTGAAGAAATTGCCGCGGTGATTACCTTGCGCCCCGATGCGACCCCCGATGCGCCCGCATTGAAGGAATGGCTGGGCGAGTATTTGGCGCACTACAAGATTCCGCGGATCTATCATTTCGTGGAGTCGCTGCCCAAGGGGGCGACCGGCAAAATCCTGAAACGCGCCATCGACCGGGATGAGCTCCGTGACCAGGGCGTGCGAGTCTCCAGCGCCCCGCAACGGTCCTAGACCATCTCTAGATGACCGCAATATAGCCCCCCAACGGATACACACAACATAGAGAAAGAAGGGAGAGTGTCTCGTGACTGATCCCGTCCAGCTGCTATCCGAGAGGATAGATCGCCTCCTGGCCGAACACGATACCTCCAATGTTCAAGAATTCCTCGGAGCCCGCTTTGATGCCGGTCTCGCCTGGGTGCATTTCCCTGAGGGACACGGTGGCCTGGGCCTACCGCGCGAGTACAACGACTTCGTCAATGCTCGCCTGGCAGAAGCCGGCGCACCTGGCCCAGATACCAACGGTAACGGCATTGGTCTGGGTATGGTCGCTCCGACCCTGATCGCTAAGGGTACCGAAGAGCAGCAGAACAAGTACCTGCGCCCGCTCTACACCAGCGAAGAAATCTGGTGCCAGCTCTTCTCCGAGCCCGGTGCCGGCTCTGACTTGGCCGCGGTGTCTACCCGCGCGGTGTTGGATGGAGATACCTGGACGGTCAACGGTCAGAAGGTCTGGACCTCGGTGGCCCACCAGGCTCAGCGGGCGATTCTGGTAGCCCGAACTGACATTGAGGTACCCAAGCACGCCGGCATGACCTACTTCCTGGTTGATATGTCAGACCCGGGAGTCGAGGTCCGCCCCTTACGCCAGATCACCGGTGAAGCCGAGTTCAACGAGGTCTTCCTGCAGGATGTGAAGATTCCTGATGCAGACCGTGTTGGTGAGACCGGCGAAGGCTGGCGGGTCGCCAATGCCACGCTGAATAATGAGCGTGTTGCCATTGGTGCTGGGGCCGATCGTGAAGCCGGTCAGATTGGGCTGTTGGCTCGTCAATGGCGGGAGAACCCGCAACTACGGACCCCCGCTGCACAACAAGAGATTTTGCACTGGTGGGTGGAAACCGAAGTCACCCGGCTGGTGGGTGAGCGAGTGCGCCAACAACTGGAAGTTGGTCAGCCCGGACCAGAATCTTCGGCGCTGAAGTTGGCCTTTGCCACTCAGGCTCAGGCGGTCACCGGTGTGGCCCTCGAGCTCGATCCGGATGCAGGCCTGGTCTATGAGGATTGGGAGCTGCGTCGTCCCACGAAGGCAGATTTCTTGGGTCGCGATGCCGGATTCCGCTACCTGCGTGCCAAGGGGAACTCGATCGAAGGCGGTTCCTCAGAAATCATGCGCAATGTGGTAGCTGAGCGCGTACTCGGTCTGCCCCAAGAAGCTCGCCCCGATAAAGGAATTCCCTTCAAGGATGTGCCACGATGACCAATTTGCTGTATACCGAAGATGAAACCGACCTGCGCGATGCGGTCAAAGATGCACTGTCGCGACACTTGAGCTCGGCTGATGTCGCCGATCTCTACGACAACCCCCAGCCCTGGCACACTGCACTGTGGGACGCTCTGGCCGGTGAGATTGGCTTGGCCGGCCTGTTGATCAGCGAGGACCACGGCGGATTTGGTGGCGGACCGCGTGAAGCGGCCACCGTGCTGGAAGAACTCGGTGGTGCTGTGGCACCGGTGCCGTTTTTGACCTCCTCGGTGTTGGCCACCCAGGTGTTGAACCACCTCGAGGCTGGTGACGCGTTGGAACAGCTGGCCAGCGGCGAAAAGACCGCTGCCTTGGTGCTACCGTTCAGCGCTCGTGCTCGACACTGGTCTGCCGTTGAGGCGGGTAGCTCGGTTACCCCGGTAGCCGGTGCCTGGGGTGCGGATTTGCTGTTGGTGCCCTTGGCTTCGGCCGATGGTGTCAACCTGCACCTCATCGAAGCTGAGCAGGCCACCGTTGAACCGGTGACCAGCCTGGATATGTCCCGGCCCCTGGCGACCGTGTCTGGTCTTGGAGAAGGTACCGTGCTGGCCAGTGGCGACCAGGCCGTGGCGGCGGTGGACTTCGGATTGCGCAGTGCCACGGCGCTACTGGCCAGTGAACAGTACGGTGTGGCCTATCAGTGCTTGACCACCACGGTCGAATACGTGAAGACCCGTATCCAGTTCGCTCGCCCGATCGGTTCCTTCCAGGCCATCAAGCACCGGCTGGCCGATCTGTATCTGCAGGTGACCTCCGCACAGGCCGCGGCTCGCTACGCAGCCGGAGTGCTGAACGATGCCGATCAGGATCTGCCCATCGCGACCGCGGTGGCGGCATCCTATAACGCGGACGTGGCGGTCAAGGCTGCTGAGGAAGCCGTCCAGCTCCACGGTGGTAATGGGATGACCTGGGAGTTCCCGATTCACCTGCTTTTGAAGCGGGCTAAAGCCGACCAGCTGGGCTTGGGCACCCCCGGTACCCACCGCGAAGACCTCGCGCCGTTGGTCGATATCACTCTGTAGCGTGCCGCACCTGTTGTAGAGTCGCACAAGTCTACATCGTTCGAACACCATCCCCAGTCCAAGGAGCCACCGATGCCAGAGTCAACGTTAAAGCCACGTACTGCACGCGGTGAAAAGACTCGGGCAGCGCTGTTGCGGGCAGCGCGGGTGGTGTTCGAACGTGACGGCTATTTGGATGCACGGCTGACCGATATCACCGTCGAAGCCGGTTGTTCGACCGGGACTTTTTATACGTATTTCACCTCGAAAGAAGAAATCTTCGAGGCTCTGATGGAAACGGCCAAGAACGAGATGTTGCACCTCTCGGTGGGAGATACCGAAGGTGCCGATCCGGCCGAGGTTATTGAAGCCAGCAACCGCCATTATTTCGAGTCTTACCAGTCCAACGCAAAGCTTATGGGACTAATGGAAGAAGTTGCCCAGGTTGATCCGAATTTTATGAAGCTTCGCTACGAGCGGGGCATGCGTTTTATTGAACGCAATGCCCATTCGATCGAAGAGTTACAGCGACGCGGACTTGCTGATGCCAACCTAGATCCCATTCTTGCCTCTCGTGCGTTGTCTGGGATGGTCTCCCGCCTGGCATACTTCAACTTTGCTCTGAACGCTACGAACTACACCATCGATGAGCTGGTGGCGACCACCACTCGCATGTGGTGTGGCGCGCTCAGCATCGATCACGCCAGCATCGATCAGGACTAAGTTTTTCTTTTCTCTCTGAATCGTTCTTTTTTCTGGTGCCCTGGTGTCTGCGCTGATCGAGGGCACCCATGTCGTTAAACCAAGAGGCCAGAAGCAGAATCCCAGCACGGTGCGGGATCTGATTCTGGCCTCGACTGCCTGCAGGCTATTATTTCGCTACGGTGTCGCGTAGACGCTTGAGTTCCATGCGAGCAATGGTGCGCTTGTGGACCTCATCAGGGCCATCGGCCAACCGCAGGGTGCGCTGAGCAGCCCAGAACTCGGCCAGCGGGAAGTCATTGGTGACACCGCCACCACCATGGACCTGAATCGCCCGGTCGATGACCTTCAAGGCCATGTTCGGGGCGGCCACCTTGATCGCGGCAATCTCGGTGCGCGCCTCACGGTTACCCACGGTGTCCATCAGCCAGGCGGCCTTAAGCACCAGCAACCGGTTCATTTCGATCTCAATGCGAGACTCGGCAATCCAGTCCTGGATGTTGGCCCGCTCGGAAAGTGGCTGACCGAAGGTTTCGCGACTCTGGGCACGAGTGATCATCAGATCTAGGGCACGCTCGGCGGCACCGATGGTGCGCATACAGTGATGGATGCGTCCCGGGCCCAAGCGGGCCTGGCTGATCTTGAAGCCGTCGCCTTCTCCGGCCAGCAGGTCGGTTACGGGAACCTTGACGTTTTCGAAGGTCACTTCTGCGTGACCCTCACGATCCATGTAGCCGAAGACCGGCAGGCCGCGGACTACGGTGACACCCGGTGCGTCGATGGGGACAACCATCATCGACTGTTGGCGGTGCGTATCAGCCTCAGGGTCGGTCTTACCCATCACGATCAGCACACGACATAGCGGGTGCAGGGCGTTGGATGCGAACCACTTACGGCCGTTGAGGATGTAGTGATCACCGTTGCGTTCCATCCGCAGCTGGATATTAGTGGCATCGGAGCTGGCCACCTCGGGCTCGGTCATGCAGAAGGCTGAAGCGATCTCGCCAGCCAGCAGCGGTTTGAGCCAGCGCTCGCGGTGCTCCTCAGTTCCGAACAGCTCCAGAACTTCCATGTTTCCGGTATCGGGAGCATTGCAGTTGGTGGCCTCGGGAGCCAAGCCCGGGCTACGGCCCATGATCTCGGCCAGGGGAGCGTAGTCGAGGTTCGACAGGCCCGGGCTACCCCACTCTTCATTGGCGTGGGGGTGGAACAGGTTCCACAGACCGCGGGATTTGGCTTCGGCCTTGAGCTCTTCCATGATCGGTGGGTGGAAGTTGTCATCCCCGGATTCGTGCATCTGTTGTTCGAAGACCGGCTCGGCTGGGTAGATGTGTTCGTCCATAAAGTCGAGGAGTCGTTGCCGGTAATCCTGACAACGATCTGAGAAACTGAAATCCATGACGTTCTCCTGTTGTGGGGTGTTATGAGTCTGATGTGGTTTCTGCAAGGAGGGTGTCCTGGTACCGGCGCATCCCTTCCATCCAGCGTGGGTAGTCGCTGTTTTTGCGTGAGATATAGGTCTTGAGCTGTTCGTGCGGCAGGATCAAGAAGTCCTTGCGCTCGAGGGCAACCAGGGTATGCTCGGCAACCTGCTCGGGGCTGAGCACTTCGGCGCTGGCGGTCACCGATTGGTGAGCAGCCCGGGAGGCATCATCGGCGGAGGCCAAGTCCATCAGCAGGTCGGTATTGACCCCCAGCGGACAGAGGCAGGAGACGTCGATCCCCTGATGTCCGTAGGTGATCGACAGCCACTCCGCAAATGACACCGCTGCGTGCTTGGTGACCGCATACACGGCCGAACCGATCTGAGTCAGCAGACCGGCCGCCGAGGCAGTGGAGAGGAAATGACCGCTCCCACGCTCGATCCAGTCGGGGACGAAGACCTGCGCTGCCCGGACGTGGGCCATCACATTGATCTCGATGGCCTTATTCCAGTCCTCGTCGCTGACTTCCAGGCCAGCAGCGCCGGCGATGCCGGCGTTGGCAACATAAAGGTCGATGGCTTCGACCTCGAAGGTTTCGTGTGCGGTACGACGGAAGCCTCGAATGTCCTCCAGTGAGGCGGCGTTGCCGGCGACCGTGACAAAACGGTCGTGGTAGGTAGTTGCCAGTGCCTCGGCTTGAGCATCGAGCTTGGTTTGGTCTAGATCGGTGAGCAACACCCGGGCGCCGGCCTCCAACAACGCCTGAGCAAGGGCGGCTCCAATGCCGCCACCCGCGCCGGTGACGATCGCCACCTGATCGGTGAACGGGGTGGTCATTAGTCCATCACCCAGCCCGTGCTGAATTCCGGTGCTTGCTTAGTGACGAAAGCTTCTACCGCGCGTTGGTGCTCTGCGGTCAGGCCGGTGGCTTTGTGCCGGTAGACCTCAGCCTGCATGGCTTCATCCAAGGACACGGTGGGAGCATCCAGCAGGTTCTGCTTGATCGCATGCAGTGCCGGCGATGAGCTGGAGGCCAGTTGCGAGGCGATGGCGATCGCAGACTCATCGATGACCTCGTGAGCTACGATCTGGTTGATCAGACCTGCCTCATAGCACTGTTGACCACGCAACTTCGGAGACAGGAAAAGGTACTCGCGAGCCTTGGCTGGACCCACCAGCTGGTTGAGCAACCACGCCACACCGAAGTCGCCACCGAGTCCCACGTTGGCGAACGCGGTGGCAAACACCGTCTTTTCGCTACCGATTCGCAGATCGGCGGCCAACGCGAGACCAGCACCGGCCCCGGCAAAGGCACCGGGCAGGCTGGCCACGACCGGTTTCGGGAACGAGTAGATCCGGCCGGTGGTGGTGCGCTGGGCTTCCAACTGGGCTTGAGCTGCCTCGTCGTCGATCTCGGTGGCTCCACCACCTTCACCACCCTGCTCAGCGAAACCTTGCACATCGCCACCGGAGCAGAAGGCACCACCGGCGCCCGTCAGCACCACCGCGCCGACGCTATCGTCGGTTGCGAAGGCCTCCAGGGCATCGGCCAGCCCCGTGAGCATAGCGTGGTTCAGGGCGTTGCGACGTTCCGGTCGGTTCAGGGTGATGATGCCGACTCCGTCGCGAATGTCGGTCAGTACTTCTTGACTCATGCGTTGTTCACCTCGAACAGTCCAGCAGCACCCATGCCACCACCGATACACATGGTCACCACGACGTACTGCACACCGCGACGGCGACCTTCCAACAGAGCGTGACCGACCAGACGAGCCCCCGTCATGCCGTAGGGGTGACCAATAGAGATACCGCCACCGTTGACGTTGTATTTCTCGGGGTCGATGCCCAGCTTGTCCCGACAGTACACGGCCTGAGAAGCGAAGGCTTCGTTCAGTTCCCACAGGCCAATGTCGTTGAGATCCAGGTTGTGCTGTTTGAGCAACTTCGGGATCGCGAAGACCGGGCCAATACCCATTTCATCAGGCTTGCAACCGGCCACGGCGATGCCACGGTAGGTGCCCAAGGGAGTCAGGCCACGTTCTTTAGCGACCTTATCGCTGACCAGTACCGAGGCGGACGCGCCGTCGGACAGTTGCGAGGCGTTACCGGCGGTAATGGTGGAGTGCTGGGTGACAGTGCCATCGGGTAGCACCGGATTCAGACCCTGCAGGGTCTCGAGGGTGGTGGACGGACGGTTACCCTCATCCTTGGTAAGCTCAACCTCTTCGGTAGAGGTTTCGCCGGTCTCTTTATTGAGGACCAATTTGGTCGAGGGTAGCGGCACGATTTCGTCATCGAGGCGACCGGCCGCCTGGGCGGCGGCGGTGCGCTCCTGGGAACTCAGTGCGTACTCATCCTGCTGGGCACGGGTTACGCCGTAGCGTTCAGCCACCACCTCCGCAGTGTGTAGCATGGGCATGTACGTATCGGGCACGTTGTCGACCAGCCACGGGTCCTCGGCACGGTAGGTATTCATCTGCTGGTTCTGGACCAATGAGATGGACTCCACGCCACCACCGACGGCCACGTCGAACCCATCGACGATGATTTCCTTGGCTGCGGTGGCAATGGCCATCAGGCCGGAGGCGCACTGCCGGTCCACGCTCATGCCGGCTACCGTGTTCGGCAGGCCGGCGCGCAGAGCAGCCTGGCGGGCGATGTTGTTGCCGGTGGAGCCTTGCTGGAGCGCGCAACCGAAGACGACATCGTCAATCTCTTCGGGTGAAATGCCGGCACGCTTGACCGCCTCCGCGATCGCGTGGCCGGCTAGTTCCTGGCCCTGGGTGTCGTTGAATGCACCCTTATAGGCTCGACCAATTGGAGTCCTGGCGGTGGAAACAATAACCGCTTCTGTCATGATGTGTTGCCTTTCTGCGCAGAATTAGATTTCGAGAACGAGTTTTCCGGTGTTGACGCCCTGGAATAGGCCCAACAAAGCTTCGGGGAAGCCCCGTACGCCACCGCCGACGACGGTTTCGCGGGCAACCAGGGAACCATTGGAGATGTGGGCCGCAATCGCTTCGACCGCCTCGGGGTAGCGATCACGGTAGTCAAAGACCACGAAGCCCTGCATACGTGCACGGAAGACCAGCAGCGACATGTACCGGCTGGGTCCCGGGGCGAGAGTGGGGTCGTTATACGTGGAGATGGCACCACAGATCACCACGCGGGCACCGCGGGCGAGATTGGCGAGACCAGCATCCAGGATCGTGCCGCCGACATTATCGAAGAACACGTTGATGCCATCGGGAGCGACCTCCCTGAGTCGGGACAGAACTTTTTCGTTCTTGTAGTTGATGGCTTCGTCGAACCCGATTTCTGTCAACCAGGCGCATTTCTCCTCGCCACCGGCAATACCGATCACCCGACACCCGCGCGCTTTGGCCAATTGGCCGGCCACCGAGCCGACGGCGCCGGCTGCTGCTGAGATCAGCACGGTGTCGCCATCCTGTAGTTCTCCGACATCGAGCAGACCAAAGTACCCGGTCATTCCCGGCATGCCGAGAGCACCCAACCAGGTGGGTTCAGCGGCCACATCCAGGTCAATGCCTGTTACGCCACGGCCATCGGAGATAGCGTAGTCGGTGACGCCGAACAGACCCTGGACACGATCGCCGGGGGAGAAGTTGGGGTTATTGGACTCGAGAACTTCACCGGTGCCCAACGCGCGCATGATCTCCCCGATCTGTACGGGGGGAACATAGGAACGCACATCGTTCAGCCAGCCACGCATCGCTGGATCCAAGGAGAGGTAATTGACCTTGACCAGAATTTCTGACTCGTTGAGCTCGGTGGGGAGTTCGTGCTGGCGAATCTCCCAGGTCGACTCATCAGGCAACCCCTCGGGGCGCTGTGCTAAATAGACTGACGTCGCGGTGATCGACATAGCTAAGAATCCGTTCTGTTGTGGTCTACATCTCACAGATTAGCCTGAACTTGAGGTCGGATTCAACTATGGGCTGGGACGGAGTATGGAACCTCCGAGGCGGTTTTAAGAGCACTCAGCCAGGGTGTCGTTGCGGAAGCGTTCGCGTAATTCCACCAGTTTCTGCGCATTGGCCTGCCGACCCCCATCGCCGGTGGCCAAAGGGCACCAGGTGATGTTTCCCAAGGCAGAGGTGGAACGCATCAGCGTGCGCAGCTCGGAGGAGTCCAGGCCGTTATCGGCCACCATGTTCTCCTGCATAAGCTCTACTACGTCTTTGGCGACTCCGGGATTGCGTCGCACCTCTGATTCGGACAGGGCCTGGAGCATTCCTGTCATCACCGTTTCGGTCTGTGTCGGGGACATGCCGTGCTCGGTGATGCTGTCGTCTATTAAAGTGCCGACCTGTTTGGGTTCAAGCACGGCGTCCTCGCTGTCAGGGTCGGGAAATCCGCCGGTGATTTCGGCCAGAGGTGCCAGGGCGTTCAGGTCGAGCAACACGACGTGGTCCATGGGAACGTCCACAAGAGTTTCGATGGATGCCACCAGCGTTGAGACTTCACGGGTGGCACCCATGGCTTCACCAAGGGTGAAGGGCTGGTCGGGAACCTTGAGCTGGGGTGGGAAAGCCACCGCTTGGGCATAACGACGAGAATTCGTCAGGTGGACGACGAACAGCGATTGCGCCCGGTCCTCCAAGTTCTCCTCCAGAGCCTCGGAGGTATCGTCGCGGGAGGCTGAGGCAACGAATAAAATATTGATCGGCCCTGGGGTTCCTTCTTCGATCGGGGCCGGGTTGGGGCGTTGATCGGGGAAGGGATCACGCAGGGTATCTAGAGGTTGAATGAGTCCCCGGATGAACTGGTAGGCCACGAAAATGCCAACCAAAAATAGTGCGACCGCGAAGATCATGACCACTACTCTTGATCGTTTTGCCATAGTTCATCAGTTTATACCGTGCCGGGGTCACGGTTAGTGAGGGCACGGGTGGTTCACAGGCCCAAGTACGCCTTCTGAACCTCCGGGTCGTCGCGCAGATCGTGGGCAGGACCTGACAGTACGACGCGACCTTCGGCAAGAACATACCCATAGGTAGCAATCTTCAAGGCCAATCGGGCGTTCTGTTCGGCCAGAAGCACCCCTGTCCCGGACTTGTTAATCTCCGTCACCGCCTCGAAGACTTGCTCAGTGACCAGTGGCGCCAAACCAATGGAGGGCTCGTCCAAAATGAGCAACTTGGGGTTGGACATCAAAGCCCGGCCAATGGCGACCATCTGTTGCTGACCACCGGAGAGAGAACCGGCCGTTTGGTTCCTCTTTTCCTTCAGGATGGGAAAGAGCTGGAATACCCGGTCGAGGAGCTCGTCGTACTCGGCCTTCTTGCTGCGCAACACATAATTGCCCAGACTAAGGTTCTTCATTACCGACAGCATCGGGAACAGATGCCGACCCTCCGGCGATTGAGCGATCCCGGTACGCACAATACGATTCGAACTCAGCGAGACAATGGAACCGCCAAGAAATTCGATGCTACCGGTGTGGGGGCGGATTAGCCCCGAGATCGTCCGGAACAAGGTGGATTTTCCCGACCCGTTCGCTCCTAGGACCAGGGTGAGTTGCCCTTGCTCCGCTCTCAGGCTCACATCGTGTAAGACATCGACCGAATCATAGGCGACATGAATGTTGTTGATTTCTAGCATGATGTTTTAGCCCTCGGTGCTTGGTGTGTTTACGGTGGTTGAGATATCCGACGAATCTGTCCCGAGATAGGCTGCGATGACTTGAGGGTCATTGCGCACGTCATCGGGCGTACCCCAGGCAATTCTGCGACCTCGTTCTAAGACGAGAATTCGGTCGGCCAGACTCATAATCAACGACATTTTGTGCTCAACAAGCGCCACCGTGATACCACTGGAGGAGATTTTGCGAATCAGCTGACCGAATCGTGTGGTTTCTTCTTCAGTGATGCCGGCGGCAGGCTCGTCAAGAAGCAGAAGCGACGGATTTGTCGCTAAAGCCAGCGCGACGGCTGCTCGCTTTTGAACTTCTTGCGGAGCATTCCCAGCGATCTCATCCTTGTAATCGGAAATGGACACGAAGTCGAGAAGCTCGAGAGTTTTGTCCATACTTTCCCGCTCTTCACGCCGAAATCGCGGTGTCCTCAGCACGGCACCCAATAATGTGGAGGAGGTTTGGGCAGCGCATCCCGCCAACACATTCTCAACGATGGTGTTGTGCTCGAAGAGTTTCGTGGTCTGGAATGTGCGGGCGATGCCAGCCTTGGAGGTCACATGGGGTTTGTTGCCGGTAATATCCTTTCCCCGGAACATCACCTGCCCACCACTGGGCTTGTGAAACCCACACAGCAGATTGAAGACGGTGGACTTCCCGGCCCCGTTCGGTCCGATGATCGCGGTGATCTCGCCCTCGTGGATTTCGAAATCGACGCCCTCAACAGCGTGGATCCCTCCGAAGGTTTTTGTTAGGCCACGTACTTCGATCAGCATGAGGAGACACTCTCCTTCTCCGTGTGTTGTGTCGTCTGTGATTGTTGGGGCGCTGCGGTGGTCTTGCGCCGTCGGCGACGCGCGATGAGTTCATTGAGCTTGCCGATGAGTCCTTGTGGCATGAAGATGATCAGCGCGATGATGATCGGGCCGAGGAAGAGGAAACGGTAGGACTGGAAGTCCTGGAAGAGCTCGAACAGCGCCATGACGAGCAATGTGCCGATCAACGGCCCCATCACGGTGGCCATGCCACCCACGAGCAGGAACATCAAGAGTTCGAAGGTTAGGTCGATATGGGCTACCTCGGGCTCGATAAAGCCCTGAGCACTGGCGAACAGACCGCCCGCGGTGCCGGCCAGGCCGGCTGAGGCGGTGAATGCCAGTTGCTTATTGAGCCCAACGTTGATGCCGATGGAGCTGGCCAGATCTTCAGAGGTGCGGATAGCCAAGAGCGTGCGGCCGACATTCGAGGTTTTCAGCGTATAGGTCAGGTAAATGCAGAATGCCACGACGAGTACCATTAAGAAGTAGAACACGGTCGGTTCAGAGAAATCGATGGGCCCAATATTCTCTGGGAACTTGATCCCGCGGACGCCGTCGTAGCCGCCGGTGACGCTGGTCCAGCGGGACAGGACCATGTAAATGATCAACCCGAGTGCCATCGTAAAGACCGCGAAATACGCCTCACGGGTACGCAACGCGAAGAGCCCGGCGATAAATCCAACAACGGTAGTGAGGATCATTCCGACAAAGAATGCACCCCAGAAGGGCCAATCGTGCTCGGCGGTCAGTAGAGCCACCGTGTACACGCCGATCCCGAAGAAACCTGCCTGGGCCAGAGACAACTGCCCGGTATAACCCAAGATGATGTTGAGACCGTAGACGGCGGTGGCATAACACAGCGCCTGAGTGAGTACGCGGAGAAGGTATTGGTTCTCGGTGAGTGCCAGGGGCGCGAAGAGTAATGCGACCGCCACGGCGATCATGCCTATTCCTTGTAGTGTCAGTTTCATCGTGCCCCCTTATGCGCGAAGAGACCAGTGGGTTTCACAGCCAGGACAACCACCAGGAGCACGAAGGCGATGACTTCACCGGCAGCTGCGGAAATGTAGGTGGTGGATAAGGCTTCGGCCACGCCGAGGCCGAAGCCTCCGATGATGGCGCCAGGGATGGATCCGAGGCCACCGAGAATAATGATGGCGAAGACCTTGACCATAATGGTTTCTCCCATGAAGGGGGAGATCGAGCTGACCGGGGCCATGAGGCCACCGGCGATGGCGACCAGCACACCGGCCAGTGCGAAGGTCATCATCGACACTCTGTTGGGGTTGATCCCCACCAGAGAGGCGCCGATACGGTCTTGCTCGATGGCTTCAATCGATTGGCCCGCGGCGGTTTTCTTGATGAACCAGGTCAGAATAATCATGACGACTACTGCGACGAGGACGACCACGATACGTTGCCAGGTCACTTGAGCCTCGAGAATGGTCAGGCGTCCCGTGAGTGGGGAATCCACCCGGTGGAAATCGTTGCCCCATACCTGCTGAACCAGCGCGGTGAAGAAGAACATCGCGCCGGCGGCAGCGATCATGTGATGGGTATGTGGGGAGTCTCTGAGTGGGTGGAAGACAATGCGCTCCAGGACCACGCCGACGAGTCCCATCACGATTGCTGCGCAAATAATGGCTAGCACATAGTGCACACCGACCGAGGTCATGAAGAAGAAGGTCAGGTACGCCCCCAACATGTAGAGGGATCCGTGGGCCAGGTTAGGTATCTTCAAGACACCGAAGACGAGCGTGAGGCCGATTGCTGCCAAACAATAGGCGCCACCGGTTGCTAGCCCGTTGAATAGCTGTTGGACGAGAAGTTCCATGTAAGCTCCTGCTCAATGGGATGGTCTGGGCGCCGGTTTATTGGTTGTCGTAAACAGACCAGTCCAGTTCAAAGTTTTCGTAGTCGCCGTCCTCGTTGATGTAGATGCCGTGGCCAGTACCTGCCACTGACATTCCTTCAGGGGTGACATCGGACGGGAATTCCTGAACGCGGAACGCATCGTCAACCTGGTCAAGGGCTTCGGGGATCGCTTCCCGGATGGCGGTCGGATCGTCGGTGCTACCGGAGACTTCCATGGCGGTGACGATGATGCCCAGAGCCTGGTAGTTCAGGGCGACTTCGGCATTGATCGGCCGCTCGTCGTTGACCCTCTCGGCAAACTTGTCGACGAGAGCATCCGTACCGGGCTCGTCATATTCACGGGTTGGGTTGACGGCGAGTAGATTGTGCAAATTCTCCGGGTCGGTGAACGTTTCCATTTCTTCAATCTTCGCTTGGTCCATGACCAGGAATCCGCCCTCATAACCCTGTTCACGGGCTTCTTCAATCACCAGCGCGGTGGGCTGAGACGGTCCACCGACCAGCAGGACATCCGGATCCTGAGCAATCGCTTGGGACACGTTGGTGGAGAAGTCTGTCACCGAACCGTAGTCAAAGTTGTTGTTGCTGAGCACCTCACCGCCATTTTCGTCCCATGTTTCGGTGATCATGTCGGTCCACTGCTGGCCATATTCACTGGCGGTAGCAAGCAGGCCAAGGGTTTCGGCTCCGTCATCCATGAAGTGTTTGGTGAAAGGCTCTGCGTAGGCCGTGAACGGAACCGGGATCATCATGGTGAGCTCGTTGTCCTGCTGAGTGATCCGTGGATCGGAGCTGTAGGCAGCGAGCAAAAACTCGGACCGGCTGGTGTTGATCTCCTGGGCGGCGTTAATGCCACCAGCGTGCGGAATGACCACGACAGGCGCGCCGTCTTGCTCCACCAGACGCTGAGCGTTGGTTGCTGCGGTGGCCGGCGAATATTCGTCGTCCAGAGAGCGCAGTTCAACGCTGTATTCGGTGCCGTCAATTTCGACACCTTGTTCGTTGAGTTCCTCAACAGCCATTTCAAGACCGGCTTGAACATTTTCACCATAGAGCGCCGCACCGCCGGACAGTGGGCCTGAGTAACCGATGACGATGGTCTCTGAGCCATCGCCTTCTCCGCCACATGCGGTCAAGGCAATTGCGGTCGCCGCGGTGAAACCAAAGAATTTCAGTTTGGTGCTGAATCGACGAGGAGAAAGACGCTTTTGTGAATTCGTGAAGAGTGACATCGCTGATAACCCTGTTCGTGAGAGTGGATGGAGGCCGACGTCCGTCACGCCGGGCGTGAATGACGTCATAAACATGAACTTGATGTCAAGTTAAAGAAGATCGTACCCAGGGCGTTCCTGTGATGTCAATCACAATCATGACGATGTGTCGTGACCGGTTGTGACCCAACGATTTCTCCACCGATTCCGCTCATCTCACAGGGTTAATGGATAGGATGGGCGCCATGAAGGTTTCGGAAGTTCAGGCCCTGGTGGGTCAGCTGCGAGAGGTGACTGCTTCTCGCCGTGCCTATAGTCGACGGTTCCGGTTGGATCAGCTCAAAGGCATCAAAGCGTTGGTGCGCGACCACACTCAGGAGCTGCAAGAAGCCCTGTATCACGATCTGGGCAAAGCGCCCTTTGAATCCACGGTGACCGAGATTTCGGTGATCAAAAATGAGGTCGACTACGCAATTCTGCACGTCAGTGATTGGATGGAGCCAGAATCGGTGCGGATGCCGCTGGCGTATCAACCGGCCACCGGCACGATTCGACCGCGGCCCAAGGGACAGGTGCTGATTATTGGTCCCTGGAACTACCCCGTCCAGCTCGTGTTGGCACCCCTGGTGGCCGCGGTCTCGGCCGGTAACACGGCGGTGCTCAAGCCCTCCGAAAAGGCCCCGGCGACCGCGGACGTGCTGGCCCGGTTGATTCCCGAATACTTGGATCCTTCCGCGGTGGCGGTTGTGCAGGGTGGCGCCGAGGTGGTGCAGGCACTGTTGGCAGAGAAATGGGATCATATTTTTTATACCGGTGGTGAGCGCGTGGGACGGATCGTCTACGAGGCGGCCGCTCAACAGCTAACTCCGGTGACTCTGGAGCTGGGTGGTAAATCTCCGGCGGTGGTCTCCGACGGTCCGGTGGCGACCATTGCTAAACGGCTGGCTTGGGGGAAGTTCGTCAATGCCGGCCAAACCTGTGTGGCTCCGGACTATGTGCTGGCTGTGGGTGATCAGATGCGAGACAAGCTCGAAGCAGAGTTGCCCAAGGTCATTGATGAGTTTTATGAGTCCAGCCCGGAAAGTTCGTTGGATTATGGTCGTCTGATCTCTGCAGAACACACTCAGCGATTGGTTGAGATGTTACAGCAGACTCTCGATGCGGGAGCGGAACTGATTACCGGGGGTGGATATGCGATCGAGGAGCGTTATCTGGCGCCGACGGTGATCTCTCGCGTTGCACCGGACACCGCGGTGATGGCCGAGGAGATCTTCGGTCCGATTCTGCCCATTGTGACGGTGAAGGATATCGATGAGGCTATGGCATTCATTGGTGAGCGTCCGCATCCGTTGGCGGCCTATCTGTTCACCGACCGGGCTCGGGTGCGTCGGGAATTTGAAGAGCGGGTGGTTGCTGGGTCGATGGGTTTTGATGCACCGTTGTTGCAGATCTCGGTGCCGGGGTTGCCTTTTGGCGGTGTGGGTCCTTCGGGGATCGGTAATTATCACGGCAAATACGGTTTCGATACCTTCACCCATTTTCGGGCCGAGGTGTCCAAGACCGATCAGCTCGATACCCTCAAGGCGGTCTACCCGCCTTACGGGTGGGCGAAGAAACAGTTCACCAAGCGGGTGCTGTAGTCATGGCGAAGTCGTGGTACCCCTCCCAGCAGCCGGAAGAGCCGGAGGATCATGACGCCGAGCCGAACGAATGGCTCGATGATCCTGCTCAGCCCGCCGAACGGGGCCTGCCGAGGCGGGGTGAGGCTCACGACGAGATAGCGGAAACGCCCAGCCCGTTCGGTGATAACCCGTACGCGGAGCAACCACTGGCCGGTCCGTGGGGTGATGGTTCACCGCAGGAAACCCTGGCCGGGGATTATCCGGTGATTGCCAATACCCCGACACAGGGCTCGGAGACGGAGACGGATGCCGATCGGTCCTCAGCCCACCGGGGTGATCAACGTTCCTCGTCGGGTTGCTTATTCTTGGTGGCGTTGCTCGGGTTGAGCACCTCCATCCTGGCAGCCAGGGCCAAAAGCTGAGCTTCGGTTCCGGGCCGGCCAATGGCCTGGACGGACCACTGGTCAGTGACCGGAATAGAGATGGCCGGTAGCCCCATGACGTTGATCATCGAGGTATAGGGCGTAAACCGGCACTGATAGTCGTAGTTGGCCTGCGGGTCCAGCTCGCGGAAAGCGCCAATTTTCGGTGGCTGGAAGGCCAACACCGGGGTGAGCACAATATCGGTTTGTCCTAGTTCAGCCCGGGTGTCCTGGGCCCACTGGGTCAGGTTGCCTTCGGCCTCGGCAATCTGGTCGGCGCTGAGGTTGGCGGTACTGGTCAAGAAGTACTCGGCCAAATCGTCCAGGCCTTCGGTGGTGGGCATCGGCGCCCGGTGTAGCCCGGAGGTCCACACAATCTGGAAGTTCTCGTGGTAGCCCGGAAAGTAAATCAGATCCAGCTCGGTGACCAGGTGCTCATCTTGGGTGAGCATGCTGGCCGCTTGGGTCAGGGCCTCGACCGCGCCTCGGGCCAAGGAGATCTGCAGATCGGGGTGGAAGGGGGAGGCGGTCGTCACGCCGATCGTCATCGGGGCTAGGCCTTCAGCACCCTGCTGGACGGCGTGCAAGTACCGGCCCGGTGCTACGGAGGTGGGATCCATGAACGCATCCATCAGTAGTGCCGCATCGGCGGCGGTACGTGCCAGCGGGCCGGTGACACTGAGATTGGTAATCGTCTCGCGCTGATCATCGCAGCTGAGTGTGCCACGGCCGGGCTTCAGGCCGACCAGTCCGGTGGCCGCGGCCGGGATGCGGATCGAACCACCGCCGTCGGTCCCGGGGGCCAGGGGCAACAGTCCGGCAGCCACCGCAGCGGCGGCCCCGCCAGAGGATCCGGTCGGGGTGGTTTCCATATCGCGAGGGTTACGCGCCGGGGGATCGATCAGGTTCTCCGAATACGTCGAGAGCCCGAACTCCGGGACGGTGGTTTTGCCCACTTGCACGGTGCCAGCTTCGGTCAGTAGCTCCGCTGAGGGGTCATTGCTGGGTTCGGGCACGGCATCGGCAAAGACCCGGGAGCCAAACCGGGTGGGCATTCCGGCCACGCGCACCAGGTCCTTGAAGGCAGTTGGGATCCCGTGCAGGGCGGCGCGGTGATCGACCGGTAGCTCGTCGAGGGCGGCCGCACGTTCACGGGCTAGGTCTTCATTCACGTGGCTCAACGCGCCCAGTTCGGGGCGGGAGCGAATCTGTTCCAGGTAGTACTTGGTCACCTCGGTGGCGCTGACGGCTGATGCGCTCAACTGATCGCGAAGTTCCACGGCGGAAAGATGGTTCATGACTCTTACTGTAACGAATCCCGCCGTCTCAGTAGGCTAGGATCATGAGTCTTTTCGAAACTGTTAGTGTCAACGATGTTCCCGATGATGCCACCATCCTGGACGTGCGCGAGGACTATGAATTCCAGGTGGGGCGACCGGTCGGTGCGATCCACGTACCGCTGGGTGATCTACCCGTCCGTTTGGAGGAGTTGGATCCCGACGAGGATTATTACGTGATCTGCCGGACCGGGGGCCGGTCGGCGAAGGCGGCCGAATACCTGGAGTCTCAGGGGTACACGGCCTTCAATGTCGCTGGGGGTAACGGCGCGTGGTTCGAAGCCGGTAAGCCGATGGAAGCTGATGGCGACGCCGAACCGCAGGTGAAATAACCAGCGATGACCGCAGCACAGCGTTATGCCTTCCTGGGGCCGGAAGGCACTTTTACCGAGGCCGCGTTGCGGCAAGTGATCACCGACGACGATCAGGCCGTGGCGGCCGGTTCGGTGATGAGTGCCCTGAGTATGGTGCGCCGCGGCGAGGTTGATGCCGCGGTCGTCCCGATCGAAAACTCCGTGGAGGGCGGGGTCAGCGCGACCCTGGACTCGATCGCGGCCGGTTCCTTGCAGATCTACCGTGAAGTGTTGGTGCCGATCACCTTCGTACTGGTTAGCCCTGACGCCCGCGAGCTGTCAGCAATTCAGGAGGTCACCACCCACTCCCACGCCTGGGCGCAGGTGCGGGGCTGGGCCGAGGAGACCATCCCGCACGCGGAATTTGTGCCGGCCGGGTCCACCGCTGCCGGAGCTCGGGCGCTACACCCCGGACAGGCCGGGGTGTGTGCCCCGCATTTGGCGCAGGAACTAGGACTGCACGTGTTGGCCTCGGCCATTGAGGACACCCCGGGAGCGGTCACTCGATTCGTGGTGGTCTCCGGCCCGGGTAGCCCGGGAAAGCCCACCGGATCGGATAAAACCACCCTGGTGGTGCCACTGCCACAAGATCGTCCGGGTGCGTTGATGCAGATTCTGGAACAGTTTTCCGCCCGCGGGATCAACCTCTCCCGGATCGAGTCCCGCCCCACCGGGGCCGGGTTGGGCCAGTACTTTTTCTCGATCGACCTGGAGGGGCACCTGGCCGATCAGCGCGTGGGGGCCAGTTTGGCTGCGCTGTACCGGATGTTTCCGCAGATCACGTTCTTGGGATCATATCCGCGGGCGGATCGGCGCCACTACCAGATCGATGAGCACTTCAGCGGTGAGGCGTATCAACGAGGTCAGGCCTGGGTGCGTCAGCTGTTAGCACCGGACGCGCAATGAGCCGGGATTGACCGTGGCGGTGATCCGGCGCGCGGTGCCGGTGGCGTCGCCGTCCTGTTGGGAAATCATGGGCTCGGCCAACTCGATCACACATTTTTGACCCTGCATGGTGTCCACGGCGCGCAAGGGCGCGTGATTTTTGGAGATCGCGTTCAGCGCCACCCGGGCCCAGTCCCATAGGTTGCGCGGGGCCAGCAACATCACGTCGAGTAACCCGTCGTAGATACTGGCGTGCGGCACCATGCGGATGCCACCTTGGAGCATGCCACAGTTGGCAATCATCACCGAGCGAACCTTGGATCGACGGGCGGGTTGATCATCAATCGAGACCCAGATGGGTTTGCGTTTGCCCGGTAGCTTACGCATCCCGGCCTCTCCATAGGCCAGCCAGCCGGCGGCCTGTTTGATGCCGTCACGGGTATCGGACATGATCTCAGCGTCGATGCCGGCCCCGGCGATCACCACGAAGGTGGAGGTCAGCACCGATTCGTCGGTGCGTTCCACGGTCAGGTCGATCGTGTCGATCGCGCGAGTGGTGCCTTGCAACGCCAGGCCGACGCACCGTTCGATGTCGTTATAGGGCAGATCGAGATTCCGGGCCAGCAAGTTTCCGGTGCCCACGGGGATAATGCCCAGATCGGCCTCAGTGTCCACGAGCGCCTCGGCCACCGCTCGCACCGTCCCGTCACCGCCGGCCGCGATGACCAGGGACGCGCCGTCGTTCAGGGCGTCCCGGCTGGCCTGGACGCCCGGGTCGTCTTCTTGGGTGGGGTAATGCTCGACCGATTCCACACCTAACAGGTAGGCGGCATGACGTACGGCTGCCAGCACCTCGACCAGCTCCTCCTTATGAGGATTCATCACCACTCCGATATGGCCGGGCACTTGCAGCGCCGTGGAGACCTCCGGTAGCTCGTACACCCGTTGCAATTGATTCATGAGGGCGGTGATGTGTTCCTCACGCTCATGGAGATCCTTGCGCAATTTCAGGGCCCACCCCAACGGTGCGATGGCCCCAACGCCCAGGGCAATGCTGGTGATGATCTGAGCTGGTCGCATAAAGCCCATACTACGGGGTGAGCAGGGCTCATGGTCATCGTCGAGAATACGGTAGCCTGGTGAGCGTGATTGACGTCAAACACCTCACCGAGAACCCCGATCTGTACAAAGCGTCGCAGCGCGCTCGCGGTGACCAGCAATCCCTGGTGGATGACATCCTGGCTGCCGATCAAAACCGTCGAGACGCTCTGCAACGGTTCGAGTCGTTGCGGGCTGAGCAAAAAGCGTTCGGTAAAAAAGTCGCCGGCGCTCACGGGGAGGAAAAGCAACGCCTACTCGATGAGGTCAAATCACTAGCAGCCCAGGTCAAGCAGGCCGAAGCTGCCGCCAATGACGCTGACGAACAGCTCAACCGGCTCGTCACGGTCTTCCCGAATCTGATTAGCGAGGGTATCCCCTCCGGCGGTGAAGAAAACTTCGCGGTCCTCGAGACCGTCGGTACCCCGCGCGAGTTCGACTTCGAGCCGAAAGATCACTTGCAGATCGGTGAGCTGATTGGTGCGATCGATATGGAACGGGGAGCCAAGGTCTCGGGGTCCCGGTTCTACTTCTTGACTGGCGTGGGTGCCCGGTTGGAAATTGCGCTGATGCAGATGGGACTGGACCAGGCGATTCAGGCCGGATTCACCCCGATTATTACTCCCACTCTGGTGCGTCCCGAGACCATGAACGGTACCGGTTTCGACGTTGAACACGACGATGAGATTTACCGGTTGGAGCGCGACGACCTTTACCTGGTGGGTACCTCCGAAGTGTCGCTGGCCGGATACTACGGGGATGAGATTCTGGATCTGTCCGCAGGGCCACGTCGTTTCGCCGGATGGTCGACCTGCTACCGTCGCGAAGCTGGGGCCGCCGGTAAGGACACCCGCGGTATTATCCGGGTTCACCAGTTCAACAAACTGGAAATGTTCGTTTACACCACCCCGGACCAGGCCGCTGAGGAACACCAGCGCCTGCTGGACTGGGAACGTGAGATGATGGCTAAAATCCAGGTACCCTACCGCATCATCGATACCGCTGCCGGCGATCTGGGCACTTCGGCGGCCCGCAAATTCGACTGTGAAGCCTGGGTCCCTACGCAAGGGACCTACCGCGAGCTGACTTCGACCTCGAATTGCACGACCTATCAGGCCCGGCGACTCAATGTTCGGCACCGGTTGTTTGACGATGAGGGCAACAAGGCCGGTACGCAGACAGCAGCCACCCTTAATGGCACCCTGGCTACCACGCGCTGGCTGGTCGCCATCCTGGAAAACCACCAGAACGCTGACGGCTCAGTGACGGTTCCCGAAGCCTTGCGCCCCTATTTGGGCCTGGACGTACTGCCGGTGCTGGCTGCGGACTAATCCGCGCCCTGAACCCTCGGGCGGGGCTGGTTTCCAGCTGTTTACCCGCAGTTTGAAAGGTATGGTTAGCTGGATCCATGATCGAATCCGATGCGAAGATGGTATGCCTGGATGTTGATGGAACGTTGGTCGACCACGACGGGCATATGTCTCCTCGAGTCCGCGAGGCCGCGCAGGCGGTGATCGCACGCGGACATTACGTGATGATTGCAACGGGACGATCTCTTGGCGCGACTCTGCCGGTTATTGAAAACATTGGACTCACGGACGGATTTTCGGTGTGCTCCAACGGTGGGGTCACCCTTCAACTAGGCTCCGAGTTTGACCGTGGCTACCAGGTTATTGACCGGCAGACCTTCGACCCTGCCCCGGTCTTGGGACAAGTCAAGCGCCGGATCCCCTCGGCCAAATTCGCGATCGAAACCGAATCCGGTGCGTTTCTGTCCACTGAGCGGTTCCAAGACTTTAGTTTTGGTGTCCGCGCCCGAGGCGTCAGCTTCCAAGAACTGTGTGAGGCCACCGCGGTGCGTCTCGTCGTGTTTTCTCAGGACTCCTCGGTCGAAGAATTTGGTGAAGCTGTCGAGTCCATCGGCTTGACCTCGGTGGCCTACTCGGTGGGCTATAACGCCTGGTTGGATGTGGCAGCCGCCGGCATCTCCAAAGCCTCCGGTCTGGAAGCGCTCCGGGAGAAGCTGGGTATCGACCAAGATCAGACGGTGGCTGTCGGAGATGGGTACAACGACACCGAGATGCTGGCCTGGGCGCAGCGCGGCGTGGCCATGGGGCAGGCACCCGAGCGGGTCAAACGGATCGCGAATGAAGTCACCGAACACGTCAATGACGACGGGCTGGCGCTGGTTTTGGAATCGTTACTCTAAACCCGGTGACCGTGCTCGGCCAGCGCGTGGTGATCGTAGAGGTGATCGTAGCTAGCCTCTAGGTGAGCGGCGATGGCTGCCCGCACCTGGTGTTCACTCTTAAACAGTGAGCGCTTAATCGCCTGCGAGACAGCCTGCACCGTGATGCCCAGAGCCTCGGCAACATCGCGTTGCTGGCCTCGCATTCCCGGGGTCATCATGTCAATCACGGCCCATTCGGCCACGGAGCGCCGGGAAATGGTGTGCCCCAATAGTTGTAAGACCGACTGGGCATGCTCGGCAAACCGAGCTGAGTCGAAATTCAGGCTGGGCTGGGCGACGTGGACTCGCACCGGGGCGATCTGGCCCTGCTTGGCTGCCGCCAGTAGTGCCTGCCGGGAGGCATCCAGGCCTGGCCCGGCGAGGTGTTCTTGATCGGAGGAATCGAGACGACCAATCCCGATGCCGACGCTGAGCTGACCCAGGCGCAATGCGTGCAAGGCCGTGTCAATCACAGCGTCGGTATCGGTCAACAGTGTGGTTAAGCGTTCGGAGTCTCGCTGTATCACGATCATGTCGGGCTGATCTGCGGGCGTGTGATTTCGCACACGTTCAGCCAACAAATCCAGGTGCGAGGAGGCGGAGCCTCGCGGTCGGTCGGCGATCGATACAACGTACATGTGTGGTCCGTTCTTGTTTTAAGAGCCGGAAGTTCAAAAAATAAATGCTGGAACCTTTATTGAGGTAAATCCTTCTGGAAAACCATCAATAAGTGGTAACTCCAGAGTATAAACATTTTTTTCTGACGGGGAGGCTTCTTAAGCTGTGTCGGAAGAACCGTTCGGCGTGAGGTGATTAACCGTGGTAGCGCTCGATGGAGGCCTTCAATTCTGCCTCTGCTTCGTCACGGCCCTTCCAGCCATCAGCCTTGACCCACTTGCCTGGCTCCAGGTCTTTGTAGTGGGTGAAGAAGTGCTCGATCTCTGACTTCAGCCAGTCACTGACGTCTTGGATGTCCTGAATGTGCTCGAAGCGTGGATCATCGACGACGCACAACAGTTTATCGTCGCCGCCGCCGTCATCGGTCATCGAGAACATACCGATCGGCCGGGCTTCGACCACCACGCCGGGAACCAGGTCCACATCGGGCAGATAGATCAACGCGTCCAGCGGATCGCCGTCCTCGCCCAGGGTGTTTTCAAAATAGCCGTAATGAGTCGGGTACTGCATCGAGGTGAACAGCAACCGGTCCAAATGGATTCGACCGGTCTGATGATCGATCTCGTATTTCACCCGGGAACCGGAGGGGATTTCGACGGTCACATCGTGGTTCATGGCGCTGAGTTCTCCTATAAACTACTAGAGGTCCAATGACCCGGAATCGGGTTCATCTCCTGCTTATCAAACTTTACTGCCCACAGAAAACGGGGGAGCGTGCATGTCCAAATTATCTTTCGCGTTGGGCGGTTTCGCGCTGGTCCCGTTGGCTTTCCTGACGACGGTTGCGGTGGCCTCCGGGCTCCTGATCACTCCCACCCCGGCATTGAGCGCTCCGAAACTGACCATCGCGCAAAAGACGATGGACCACGCCGAGGTAGCCTTCACCGACTATCTCCAACAGGTCGAGGAGACCTCAGCCATCGACCCGCAGGCCTTGGAATCCCAGCTGGGCGGCACCGGCTCAGCAGACATCGCCATGATGGTGGTGGATGGCTACACCGGCGACGAGCTCTACAGCCGGCACGCCGATGACATCCGAACGCCGGCCTCGTCCCTGAAACTCATCAGCGGTGTGGCCATTTTGGATCACCTGGACCCCGCACACCGTTTCACCACCACCGTGAGCGTTACGGATCATCAGTTGACCATCCACGCCGGCGGTGACGCGCTGATGGGAGTGGAGGACTCGGATGACCGGGCCGTTGCGGGACGAGCCGGGTTGAAAACCCTCGCCGAGGACACCTTGGCTGCTCTGGACGAACGAGAAGCCACTGGGGAGTACACGGTAGCCGTCGAGGTGGCCGACTATCAAGAGCTTCACCCGGATTGGGAAGAAGAGGGCATGGTGACCTCGGGCAATATCTCCCAGGTCACCCCAATTGCCACCTTCGGTGCCCGGGCCCACAAGTCCTCCGGGACCGATCGCGTTCACGATCCGGCCGGCTTTGTGGCCAGCACCTTCCAGCAACACCTCGATGAGGCGCTGCCAGAAGACTCCGATCTCACCGTCACCCTGGCCGATCAATCGGTAACCACCGAGACCGTGGACGGTGAGGAACTGGCCAGCGCGGAGTCGGCCACCGTAGCCGAGCAACTCGCCTACGGCATCGAAGAATCCGATAACCAAATCATGGAAGTCTTGGCCCGGCAAGCTGCCATGGCCAGCGGTTTTGAACCCAACGTGACCGGTGTCCAACAGATGATCACCGAGACCGTCGACGAACACGGTCTGAGCAACACCACCATCGCTGATGCCTCCGGGCTGTCGTCACATAATCTCACCACCGCCTCGGATTTGGTGGAGATCGTCGAGACGATCCTGACTACCCCGGAACTGAGCCCGATTGATGAGGGGCTGCCCGTGGCCGGATCCGACGGGACGTTGGCCACCCGCATGGACGAGGGGCCCACCGCAGGCACCGTGCGGGCCAAAACCGGGACGCTAGCGGCCTCGGTGACCCTGTCGGGAATCACGACCACGCAAGATGGCCGGCCAGTGTACTTTGTGCTGATCTCGCCGCAAGACATCGGCGGGGGAGGCATCCTGGATGCCCGGAGCGACCTGGACCAGCTGACCACCGCGCTGACCAGTTGTGGTTGCTGATTCTTTCAGCTGAGTGTGCTGTGATGGTCGTATGGAGATGATCGACGTAGACCTGGCGGCGACCACCGCGCGCGCCACTGCCCGGCCCGGAGTGCGCCTCTCACCCCGGCAAGCCCGGGCCGAAGTCGCCGGGTTACATGCGGCCGCCACGACTTCGGTGGAGACCGTGCAACAGCTCACCGGGTTGGACGTGGCGCGCGGTCTGGATGACTCGCAGGTGCTGGTGTTGGACCGCCCCGGCTGGGCCCGCTCCACGGCAACCGGGCTGGTGGAGATGACCCGTCCCGGGTTCGAAGCCGTCCAAGCTCGCAATCCGCTCTACACCTCCCGAATCTTTGCCGGTGCCTCGCGGGCCACCGCCTCGGTGCAGCTCGGCACCGTGCTGGGTTATCTCTCCACCCGGATTCTGGGTCAGTATGACCCCTTCGTCCCCGGCCCGGCCGGGGGAGGTCGGTTGGCGTTGGTGGCCCCGAATACCGCGATGATCCGAGGCGAGCTCGACCTCGATCCGGTGGACTTCCGCCTCTGGGTGTGCCTGCATGAACAAACCCACCGCGTGCAATTTGCCGCAGCACCCTGGCTGGCTGAGTACTTACAACAGGCCGTCACCTCATTGCTGGTGATGATGACTGACCCCGATCAGGCCCTGAGTGGCCGAGATGCCATCAAAGCGCAGATGTCGACGGTCAACGGTGTGATGTCGCTGTTGGAAGGCCACGCCAATGTGGTCATGGATGCCGTCTCGACCAGTCTGGTCCCCACCAAACACACCATTCGGCGTCGGTTCAACGACCGCAAACCGCCCGGTGGTCCGTTGGGTGCCCTGTTCCGCAAACTCATTGGCATGGACGCGAAAGCCGCGCAATATCGAAACGGTCAACAATTCGTGCAGGCGGTGGTCGCGCAGATCGGGATGGATGGATTCAACCGCGTATTCACCGACGCCCGCTACATGCCCACCGAGGCGGAACTGCACGACGCTACGGCCTGGATCGCCCGCACTGAGGCCCTGTGAACCACTGGCAGACCCGGCCGCAGTTGACCGGCGCGTTTCCGCCCGCCCGCCGGTGGCCAGAACCGTTGCATCGAGGGCTGGCGCAATTGCAACGACTCACCCGTCCCCAGTCACTGACGCTGCTGGGAGTTTCGGGTGGGGCCGACTCCATGGCCTTACTCGTCGTCGCGACGCTGTGCCAGACCAGAGCAGACCACACCCGACGGTTTGGGGTGATCAGCCTCGACCATCAGCTTCAGTCGGGTACTGCCGAGGTCGCTGCCGCGGTGGCGACGATCGCGACCAAACTCGGGCTCGAGCCAGTGATCACCCGTGCCCTTGATTTGCCGGAAACCGGAACCGGGGGACTGGAAGCCACCGCTCGGGTGGGGCGTCTGGAAGCCTTTGCCCAGGGTGCTCACACCACCGGGGCCCAGGCCGTGGCACTGGGACACACCGCCGATGATCAGGCCGAACAAGTCCTGTTGGGCCTGGTGCGCGGGTCCGGTCCGCGCTCGCTGGCCGGTATCGCCGAAACCACCACCTATGGTGAGTTACACCACCCGTTGCATGTGGTGCGCCCTTTCTTAGGGATTTCCCGGGCTGAGACCGAACAGATCTGTCACTGGGCAGGAATCGAGCCGTGGCAGGATCCGATGAACACCGATCCGCGGATCCTGCGTGCCCGGATCCGCCACCAGGTGCTACCCGGGCTGGAACAGTTGGGTCCCACGGTGCGCTCCGGGCTCCTGGCCACCGCAGCCATTGCTGCCGAAGACGCCGAGTATTTAGACGCTGAGGCACACCGGCGCTACCGAATGCTGGCCCAGAGACACAAGGCAACCATCCGCTTTGACCTGCAGGCCGTCCGAGATCTCCCCGCCGCGCTGGGGCACCGGGTCATCGGCAGGGCGGTCACCGAACTGGGCGGCACACGGCCGTCTCGAGAGCGCACGCTGGCGGTGATGGAGCTAGCCCGGGCGCGTGCAGGTTCCTCGGCCGGGCCTATTCAGCTGGCAGGCGGGGTAGCCGCGCGCCGGAACCGAGGCCAAAACCCCGGCGAATATGACACACTAGAACTGTTCACTGTCCCCTCGTCACGGAGTTGAGATGAAAGTAGAAGACATCGAGGATGACCTCCTGCACGTCTTACTGGACAAACAGCAATTGCGCGACACCGTGGCGCGGTTGGCAGCCCAGATCGACGAGGACTATCACGATAAAGACGTGCTGATGGTCGGCGTACTTAAGGGCGCGATTATGGTGATGGCCGATCTGTCTCGAGCCATGACCTCCCACGTCACCCTGGACTTCATGGCGGTGTCTTCCTATGGGTCGGGCACCAAATCTTCCGGTGTGGTCCGAATCCTGAAGGACCTGGAAACCGACCTGATGGGTCGGCACGTGCTGATCGTGGAAGACATCATCGACTCGGGGCTGACCTTGTCGTGGTTGCGCACCAATCTGGAATCTCGTGGCCCGGCGTCGGTGGAGATCTGCACGTTGTTGCGCAAGCCGGATGCATTGAAGGTCGACATCGACGTGAAATACGTCGGCGCCGATATCCCCAATGAATTCGTCGTCGGCTACGGGCTCGATTACGCGGAGAAATACCGCAACCTCGAGCTGGTGGCTACCCTGGCTCCGCACGTGTACTCCTAAGGGGACTGTCCTTCCGCTGGCGTCGCTGTCCACTTGTTGCGAAAGCGTGTCAACCAAACTCCACCCCAAGTTGACGTTGCCGATATGCTAGGGCGAGTACGCGTTCTGCGCGCGGGGGTAAGGAGACTGAGTGAACGTCAAAAAGATTTTCAAGGGCCCGATCATTTGGATCGTGCTCGCTGTGCTGATGCTGTTAATCGTGGTTCCAGTGCTGACCTCTGGATCCCAAACCCAGCTGGATACCTCCGAAGGTGTGCAGCTACTCAAAGACGATAAAGCAGAGCAAGCCAAAGTCTCCGATAACGACCACCGCGTGGATCTGACCCTGCGTGACAACTACGAGCACGAAGGTCAGGACGTCGGCACTGACGTCTACTTCTTTTACTCCACCGACCGCGCTGAAACGGTCATGGACACCATTGCCGAGTCCAACGTGGAGGACTACACCGACGAACCGGTGCAAAATAACTGGTTCCTGTCCATGTTGGGCTTCTTGATCCCGTTCATCATTATTGCCCTGTTGTTCTGGTTCATTCTCTCCCGCATGCAGGGTGGTGGCGGCAAGATCATGCAGTTCGGTAAGTCCAAGGCCAAGATGGTCGACAAGGACATGCCACAGGTGACCTTCAAAGACGTCGCCGGTATCGACGAGGCAGTCGACGAGCTGTACGAGATCAAAGAATTCCTCACCGAGCCAGCGAAGTTCCAGGCGGTGGGTGCCAAGATTCCGAAGGGTGTACTCCTCTACGGTCCTCCCGGGACCGGTAAAACCCTGGTTGCCAAGGCCGTGGCCGGCGAGGCCGAAGCGCCGTTCTACTCGATTTCGGGTTCCGACTTCGTGGAAATGTTCGTCGGTGTCGGTGCCTCCCGCGTGCGCGATCTGTTCGAGCAGGCCAAGAATCACGCCCCGGCGATTGTCTTTATCGACGAGATCGATGCGGTGGGTCGTCACCGTGGCGCCGGTATCGGTGGCGGTAATGACGAACGCGAACAGACCCTGAATCAGCTACTGGTGGAAATGGACGGTTTCGACGCCAACACCAACGTCATCCTGATCGCTGCGACCAACCGTCCTGACGTCTTGGACCAGGCGTTGTTGCGTCCGGGTCGTTTCGACCGTCAGATTCCCATCGAGGCCCCCGATCTGGAAGGCCGGCTGAAGATCCTGACCGTCCACGCCCAAGGCAAGCCGATGACCGACGACGTGGACTTGAAGACCCTGGCTCAGAAAACCCCGGGTTTCTCGGGTGCGGATCTGGCCAATGTGCTCAATGAGGCCGCGCTACTCACCGCCCGCTCTAACGCGCAGTTGATCGACAACCGCGCGTTGGATGAGGCCGTCGATCGCGTGATGGCCGGTCCGCAACGACGCACCCGGTTGATGAAAGAACACGAGCGCAAAGTCACCGCTTACCACGAGGGCGGGCACGCGCTGGTGGCGGCCGGATTGCGCAACTCAGCCCCGGTCACCAAGGTCACCATCCTTCCGCGCGGAAAAGCGCTGGGCTACACCATGGTGATCCCGGAAGAAGATAAGTACTCGGTCACCCGCAACGAGCTACTCGACCAGCTGGCCTATGCCATGGGTGGACGGGTGGCCGAAGAGATTATTTTCCACGACCCCTCCACCGGTGCCTCCAATGACATTGAGAAGGCCACCGAAACCGCGCGTAAAATGGTCACCGACTACGGCATGTCGGCCAAGATCGGGACTGTGAAGCTGGGCTCGGCCAACCAGGATGCCTACGCCCAACAAGAGCCCAACCGCAATTACTCCGATGAGCTGGCCTCGGTGGTTGATGAGGAGGTCCGTGGCCTATTAGACAATGCACACGCCGAGGCCCACTGGATTCTGACCGAAAACCGGGACGTGCTCGATGAGTTAGCGTCCCAGTTGCTCAGCCGGGAGACCCTGAACCGAGCCGAGTTGGACGAAATCTTCGCACCGGTGCGCAAACGCGACCCGCGTCCGCTGTGGCTGTTCAATGAAGATCGTCCGGTCTCCGATATTCCACCGGTCCAGACTGAGGCCGAAAAGAAGGCCGCTCAACAAGCCGGTGAGGATCCGGAACGGCACTCCGATACCCTCAACCCGCTGGTCCAACCTGGCGACGGATTGCCGAATGACAGCCCCGGCGAGAGTCCGCAGGGGTGCTAATGGACCTGCCACGCATTGAAGCCGCCGTGCGTGAGATCCTGGAAGCTATCGGCGAAGATCCCGACCGCGACGGGCTACGGGAAACCCCGGCGCGCGTGGCACGTAGCTACGCCGAAATTTTCGGAGGACTGGGCCAAGAACCTGGCGAGGTGCTGGAAAAGACCTTCGACCTGGTCCACGACGAGATGGTGCTGGTCAAGGACATCGCCTTCTACTCCACCTGTGAACACCACCTGTTGCCCTTCCACGGTCAGGCCCATATCGGTTATATCCCCTCGGAGTCGGGCAAAGTGACCGGTTTGTCCAAGCTGGCCCGGCTGGTCAATGTTTACGCCCGGCGCCCACAGGTCCAAGAACGCCTGACCGATCAGCTGGTTGAAGCGCTGATGACTCATCTGCACCCGCGCGGGGCTATTGTGGTAGTAGAAGCAGAGCATTTGTGCATGTCGATGCGGGGCGTAAAATCCCCCGGAGCCATGACCGTCACCTCAGCAGTGCGCGGACAATTGCGCGATGCTTCCACTCGCTCCGAAGCCATGAGCTTGATCTTGCGAAAGTAACCACCGGCAGACCGTTGAAAGGACGAACATGAGTATGGCAGCCGTGCCCGGAACCGGGCCTTCCACCGGACCGCTCAGCGTGGTGCGCAAGGTTCACCGCGCCACGTTCTCCGAGTTGGACACCTCCCGCACCCTGGTCATGGGAATTCTGAACGTGACCGATAATTCCTTCTCCGATGGGGGCGAACACTTCTCCGTGGAGTCGGCGATCGATCACGGGTTGCGCATGCACTACGCCGGTGCCGACCTGGTTGACGTCGGTGGCGAATCCACCGCGCCGGGGCGCCAAGAGGTCTCCGCCGAGGAGGAACAGCAGCGCATTCTGCCGGTTGTGGAGGCACTGATCAAGGCCGGCGTGCTGGTCTCGGTCGATACTCGCCACGCCGCCACCGCGCGGGCGGCCATGGACTACGGCGAGATCATCATCAACGACGTCTCCGGACTGAACTTCGATCCCGAGATGCCACACCTGATCGCCGAAACCGGGGCCAAGTACATCCTCACCCACAACCGTGGGGATGCCACCACCATGGACGATGCAGCAAAGTATGAGGACCTGACTGCCGAGGTCGTGGCCGAGTTGGGCCAGATCATCGAGGCCTTCACCAACGCCGGGGTCTGTCGCGACCAGCTGATCGTCGATCCGGGCTTAGGCTTCGCCAAGCTGGGCGCGCACAACTGGGAGCTCTTGGGCCAGCTGGAGGCCATAGAGCAACTGGGTTATCCGGTGTTGGTTGGCGCCTCCCGCAAACGGTTCTTGGGCACTGTACTGGCTAACCGCCACGGCGAACCACGTCCGGTGGATGAGCGCGATATTGCCACCGCCGCCGTGACGGCCTTGGTCGCCCAGCGCAAGATCTGGGCGGTGCGGGTCCACGATGTGCCCACTAATCTGGACGCCGTGAAGGTCGCCACCGCCTGGGCGGATGCTCGATGAGCGAAGACAAACACCACGACGATCTGATCACCCTCACCGGGGTGCGTGGCCGCGGTTTTCACGGGGTTTTGGACTCTGAAAAACAGGCCGGACAGGTTTTCATCGTCGACGCCGAGCTGAGTCTGGATGTGTCGGTGGCCGCCACCTACGACGAGGTCAACTACACGGTGGACTACGCCGAGGTGGCCACCACGATCCAGCGACTGATCTCCGGACAGGCCTATGACCTGATCGAAACGCTCGGTGTGCAGATCGCCAGCACCTTGCTGGAAGAACAGCCACTGGTGGAACACGTCAAGATCACGGTGCACAAGCCGCAAGCTCCAGTGCCGGCGGATTTTGCCGATGTGAGCGTCACTATCGAGCGTGGACGGGCATGGAACCAGTAACCGCGGTGCTCTCGCTGGGGGCTAACCTCCACGATCCACGTCGACAGCTAGCTGAGGCCGTCGTGGCTCTAAAAGGCCATCCCCAGATCTTGACGGTGCAGGCCTCGCCACTGGCGCGCACCACACCGGTCGGACCGGTGGAACAACCCGACTTTCTCAACCAAACCCTCATCATCACCACCACACTGAGTGCCGAGGAGTTATTGGCCTTTGGCCACGATCTGGAAGCGCGCGCCCATCGCCGGCGCGAGGTGCGTTGGGGCCCGCGGACCCTGGACGTTGACGTCATCGATTACGATCAGCAACACCGCGCTGATCCTCAGCTGACGTTACCGCACCCGCGCGCGCACGAACGCGGGTTCGTGCTGGTGCCCTGGAGCTGGATCGACCCCGACGCCACGCTGGATGGCACACCGATCACCGAGCTGATCCAAGCTGCTACCGATGCCGATGAGGTGCACCGTCTATGAAGACCACCCGGCCCGGCCTATTGGTGCTGACCCTGGTCATCGCTGCCGCGATCGGCTGGATCGGCACTCTGCTCACCACCGCCTACCGACTACCGGTGCCGGTGCTGGGTATTGCCGCGGTGATCACCCTGACCGCTGTGGCGGCGTTATTGATGGTGCTCGGGATCCGCGTGTTGCGCGATCGGAAGAAACCCCCGGCGGCCCGGATGAATCCGCTGGCAGCGGCCCGAACTGTTGTGCTCGCCCAAGCCACCGCCTACACCGGAATGGTGATCGCTGGATGGCACATCGGGATTCTCATCGATCGGATCCCCGCGGCCGGTATTGGCTCTCAAACCACGGTAGATGCCATGATGATGGTGGTCACCGGTGCAGCGGTGACGGTGATCGGCCTCGTCGTCGAGCAATGGTGTAAGATTCCGCCCGATGATGAATCGGATGACCGGTCCGATCCTCCGCCGAGGTCGCCCGGGTTACCTCAAGCCGGTCGTAACCTGCCCTGATGTTGTCCCCCTTAGACCGCAAGCACCCACCGGACAAGAACCGAACGGAAAGAACGGACCAGTATGGCTGATCGTCAGCAGTATCCGCCCCGTCCACCGCAACGGCCGAAAACGCCACCGCCATCCTCGCCCGAACACTACCAACAGTACCCACCCCGGCCTGGGGGCCAGTCGTCGCCCCCGCCCGACGATCAGCGCCAGCAGCCCGCGCCTGCGCGAAAACAGCCGGTAGCCCAAGCGCCCAAATCCTCGGTGGCTCACGTTCTCGCCCAATCCCCACCACCGAGATTCTCGGACCCCGACCGGGCTGACCGATCCGGGCAGAAAAAACTCGATTTCGGGGTGGACTTCACTCCCGTCTCATCCAAGCTGATCACGGTTCGCTACATCCACTCGATCTTTTCCCTGCTGGCCTGGTTGGCGATTACCGGGACCATGGCGGTGGTGGCGACCTTTGTCCTCGCTGAATTCGAGGACGTCGGGTCTTGGTTCGCACTGTTCTGGGTCCTTCCCGCCGGGGTGCTGATCTGCTATATCGTCAAGTTTTTCCTGATCCCACGTCAGGTGCGGGCCATTGGCTACGCCGAACGTGAGGACGATTTGGTGACCAAGCGCGGACTATGGATTCGTCGGGTGATGGCGGTCCCCTACGGTCGCCTGCAGTACGTGGACATCAACAGTGGACCACTGCAACGCCACTTCAACATTTGCGACCTGACCCTGACCACCGCGGCCTCGAGCTCCGTCCTTGAGGGGGTTCCCCTGGAGGAAGCAGAACGACTGCGCGAAGAACTCACCGCCCGTGGCCAGGCCCGCCTGGCTGGATTGTGAGGTGACCATGTCGCAGCAGCACCATTCGGGGGCCGAGCCACCATGGCGTCGCATGCACCCGTTGACACCGATCGCCTCGGCCGGATCGATTATCCTGGTGGTTTTCTTCTTCATCATCGTCAATCTCGGCTTGCAGGTGTTGACGTTCTTGCAGGAGGTTGGCGACATGGAGGGTGGTGTGTTCATCATCTTGGGGATCATCGTGCTGGCGATCGCCGCCTTGATCATCTTCCCCTACCTGTCCTGGCGGTTCCACAAGTTTCGGATTACCGATGACGCGGTAGAACGAGTCAAGGGATGGCTTTTTGTCTCCCGCCGGCGGATGCGGCTGGACCGGATTCAGGCTGTCGAAATTCGTCGACCATTGTTGGCACGGATTTTCGGGCTGGCCGAGCTGACCGTGGAAGCTGCCGATGGTGATGCCACGGCTCTGACCCTGCAATTCATTAAGAACGACGAGGCCACTCAACTCCGTTCTGAAATTCTGCGCAAAGCCTCTGGCGCCCAGCATGGCTCGAGTCCTTCCGCACAGCCCTCTAGCGGACAACCAGCAGACCCCGGTCAACCGGTGGCACCGATGCTGGACGACGAACATCTGGTACCGATGCTACGGATCAGCACCGTTAGGCTCTTCGGATCGTCGCTCATGGCATCGCTGGTCTTCCCCCTCGCGGTCGTGGTCCTCTATGCGCTCGCCATGATTGTCGCGCTGGTGATCTTCGGTACCGACCCCGCGATCTTGGGGATCATTACCGTCATCGGGATCAGTCTGCTGCCACTGTCCGTGTTTCTCGCCGCGGTCGGTGGCATCGCTCCGGCCATCACCTACTACGGTTACACGGTGTGGCGCGGTGTCAACGGCCTGAAAATCACCTACGGTCTGGTCCAGACCGTCAACCAGACCGTGCCTCCCGGGCGTGTGCAGGCCGTCGGGATCCGGCAACCTCTACTGTGGCGCATCTTTGGCTGGTACGAGCTGAAAATCAATACCGCCGGCTACGGTTTAGCCGCGGGTGATTCGGTCAAATCCACAGTGCTACCGGTCGGCAGTCTGGACGATGTGTTCCGGGTACTGTCCATCCTGGCCCCGGACCCCGGTGTTGATCGAATGGACCAGGTCGTGATCGCGGGCTTGAAAGACTCCAAGGGCAACCGTGGCGGTTTCATCAACGCGCCCCGCCGATCCTGGTGGCTGATGCCCTTCCAGTTCCGTCGGCACGGTTTTGCGCTGACACCGTCGTTGCTGTTGCTACGCTCTGGGCGATTCAACCGCGCGCTCACGCTGCTACCGCACGACCGCATCCAGTCCATCTCGCTGGCTCAGGGCATCCGCGCCCGGTGGTGCTCGCTGGTCTCCGTTTCCTTCCCGACCGCCTCCGGGCCGGTGGATGTCGGCCTGAAGCATATGGACCTGGCCGTCGGGGTGCAATTGGCCCACTTCGAAGAATCCGTGGCCGCCATCGCCCGACGCTACTCCGACCGCGACCGGTGGATGGATGACACCGAACTGCAACGGTTCGACAACGCCACCGACCAAGCCGAGAAAACCCTGGAGAACGCTCAGTGACCGTCGACGAGCCAGCCTCGGGGATCAGCGCGGGCGCACCGGGCCGACTCGGCATCGGGGTGATCAGCGCCGGAAAAGTCGGTGCGGTGCTCGGGGCAGCCCTGCGCGACCTCGGCCATGCCATCACCGGCGTACACGCCGTATCCGACGCCTCCCGAACCCGCGCCGAATCACTGTTGCCCGAGGTTCCCATCCTCGATATTCCCGATATTCTGCGCCGTTCCGAAATGGTGCTCTTGGCCGTCCCCGACGACGTGCTAGGGGAGCTGGTCGCCGGGCTGGTCACCGCCGGCCACGTGCAAACCGGACACCTGATGGTCCACACCTCCGGCCGTCACGGCTTAGCGGTCCTCGAGCCGATCAGAAGCCAGGGCGCGATCCCGATGGCGATCCACCCGGCGATGACCTTCACCGGACTCAGCCTGGATCTGGCCCGACTGCACCGCACGGCCTTCGGCATCACCGCCGATCCCATTACCCTGCCGATTGCCCAAGCCTTGGTGACCGAACTCGGTGGCACCCCGGTGGTGGTGCCTGAACAGCACCGGGCCACCTACCACGCCGCGCTCTCCCACGCCTCCAACCACTTGGTGACCCTCACCGCCGAAGCCGCCCAGATCCTGGAATCCATCGGTATCGAGGACACCTCGGCGGTCCTGGGGCAACTGATGAACGCCACTCTGGATAATGCGCTGAGCTCTGGCGATCAGGCGCTCACCGGCCCGGTCGCCCGCGGTGACGTGGGCACCGTAGCCGACCACGTGAACGCCCTGAGTGCCGTCGCCGAAGCCCACCCCGAGCTCGCTGAGGTGTTAACCAGCTACCGTTCACTGTCGCTGGCCACTGCCCGCCGTGCCCACGCCCGTGGGGCCATCAGCACCGAGACCTTCACCGCACTGCAGCAGATCCTGGGGTAGCTAGGACGTTCAATATATGAATACGGTCACACATATTCGAGCAACTGTGTAATATAGGTCACTATTAGCATGGAGGGTGTTTATCTGAAAGAGGCATGATGTCCGGATCGGGCTCGCAACGAACCGGTGATGTATCGCTGGCAAAAACTCTGACCAATCTCGACGCGTTAGCCCTGGGCTTCGGCGCCATGATCGGCTTCGGGTGGGTGGTGCTGACCGGCGGTTGGTTAGATCAAGCGGGCACGATGGGCGCGATCATCGCAGTGCTGATCGGTGGCGCCATTATGGCTGTGGTAGGTCTTGTTTACTCTGAACTAACCAGCGCAATGCCTAAAGCCGGTGGGATCCACAACTACGGGTTACGTGCTTTGGGCCCACGCGGAGCATTCATCGCTTCCTGGGCGCTTGCCGGAGGATATGTGACCGTAGTCGCCTTTGAAGCCGTCGCCTTTCCCCGGACCGTCGCATATATAATCCCAGAGATCTCTCAGATTCCTCTGTGGGACGTCGCCGGTGACAAAGTACATCTATCATGGGCGCTACTAGGGGTTGTCGCTGCGATCATCATTACCTGGTTGAACGTGCGAGGAGTTAAACCGGCTTCTATCGCCCAGAACTTCACGGTGATCTTTCTGGTTGCCGTGGGCGTGCTGATGATCTTCGGGTCGGTCACCCGTGGATCTGCCGAAAACATGGAACCACTATTTACGCCTGGAATTGCAGGGATATTTGCAGTTCTGATCGCGATGCCATTTCTTTTCATCGGCTTTGATGTCATCCCGCAGACCGCCGAAGAAGTTAATGTGCCTCCTCGGCGCATCGGTTGGCTCGTCGTGATTTCCGTGCTGATGGCGACGGCGTGGTATGCCATGGTGGTCTTGACCACCTCCTCAGCCATGAACGTTAACGATCTTGTTCTTGCAGACATCGCCGTCGCTGACGCCTTTGGCACCCTGTTCAATTCCCAAATCCTGGCCAATATTCTGATCGCCGGAGGTATCGCCGGTATCCTCACCTCGTGGAATTCGCTGCTGATGGGTGCTTCACGCTTGGTGTACTCGCTATCGCGCACCGGGATGCTGCCGGCGTGGTTTGGGAAGTTGCACCCGAAGTACCAGACGCCCGCCAATGCATTGTATTTTATTGGCGGACTGTCGCTCCTGGCGCCATTCTTCGGGGAAATCATGCTGAACTGGTTGGTCGACTCGGGTGGGCCCTCAATCATCATCGCCTATTTCTTGGTCTCGGTGATTTTCGTTCTCCTACGCCGTAAAGAACCCACCATGGACCGGCCATTGAACATCGGCCGTGGCTGGAAAGGCGAAGTCATTGGGTGGACCTCCATCGTGCTCACCGGCGCGCTGTTCACCGTCTATTTGCCCGGCATGCCCTCGGCACTGGACTGGCAACCGTGGCTGATCTTCGGTATCTGGTGGGTGATCGGTCTCGTCTTCTTCGTCCGAGTACCCGGAGGGATCAAACCCGGCCTCGACGCCGAAGAGCGCCTGCTTGCCTCACTTCGCAACTAGACTGCGGAACTAGACTCCGGAACTAGTCAGCGTCACACTTCCCGAAAGTCAGAACCGTCGCCTAGAGTGTAGTGGATCACACACACTCTGGAGGACGGATGAGCTCACAGCAGGATGAGGTGTCACTGGCCAAAACCCTGACCAACGTCGAGGCGCTGGCGCTGGGTTTCGGCGCCATGATCGGCTTTGTTTAGGACTTAAGCGTCGGATGCAAGCGAACCGGTGACCATCTGATACACCACTTCGGAAAGCATCTGCGCACCGGCAACCATGTCCTCATCCGTGGTGGATTCCTTTTCGTTGTGCGAAATGCCCTCAATGCTGGGGACGAAGAGCATCACGGTCGGCACGGAATCCTTCATGTTGGTGGAGTCGTGTCCGGCCACGGTCATGACTTCTTGGTGTGATAGCTCAAGGCCTTCAGCAACCTCACGCGCTAGCTCAACGCCCTGAGACGGGTAGGGGTTGAGATCCCAGGAGTGAGTCAGTTCCATGGCAATCTCGACCCGGGCACGCCGTTCAATCGTTGAGCGCTGTTCTTCGAGATAGTGCTGAGCCTGCTCCAGGACGGTGCTATCAGGTGAGCGCAGGTCGAGGTTCATTACCACTTCACGAGCTAAGGTGACCGGCGAATTCGGTTCTAGGCTGAGCTGAGCTACCGAAGAATGCAACAGTCCTTCGTCGAACTGTTCCGTCACGTCGTGGGCTGCGGTGATCATCAGCGCAGCCCCATAGAGTGCATCCTGACGGTCTGCCATCAGGGTAGATCCAGTGTGGCCCTGCTCGCCCGTGAGGGTTACCTGGAACTTCTTAGCACCCCAGGTCGCATGAACCAGCCCGATAGTGTTGCCGGAGTTCTCCAAGTTGCGGCCCTGTTCGATGTGGATCTCTGCATAGGCTGCTGCCTCGGGGCCCTGCTCGACACGTTGAACCTTTTCGTCTTGTAGCGCCTCGCTGACCGTGACCTGGTTCCGGTCGCTGGTGGCCAGGGCATCGCTGAGGTCCATCTTCCCGGTATACACCGAAGACCCCATCATCGACGGCGTGAAGCGGGACCCCTCTTCGTTGAACCAGTTCACTACCGCCAGGTTCATTGCAGGGGTTTTCCCTTCAGCACGTAGGCGGTTCAAGGTGTTGTGCACTGCGTGCACTGCGCAAAGCACACCGTAGGCGCCATCGAGCCGACCGGCCAGTGGCTGCGAGTCCAGGTGTGATCCCACCAGTAGGTAAGGCGCTCCCGGGATCAACTCAGCGACCCCGAATTGGTTCCCGATCTGATCCTGTACTTCGGTCAGTCCCGTTTCAGCGAAGACTTGACGCAACCACGACCGTGTTTCGAGATCCTCACTGGTTCCGGCTTGTCGATCCACGCCGCCTCCCGCAGTGGCGCCAAAGGATGACATGGTGTGAAAATCCCGGAGAAAATCGCGTTGTTCGCTCATGACAACTCCTGACCGAAGGTTTGAGTTCCGCCCATCAGGGTGGCTCGGATCTCGATGTTATTGATTTCTGAGGTGGGTACCTTAAGGGGGTTCTGACCGAGAACCACAAGGTCTGCGAGCTTTCCTGGCGCTAAGACACCCGTATTAGTCCGACCAGTCACTTGTGCGGATCCGGCGGTGTATGCGTAGAGCGCTTGCTCGATGCTAATTCGTTCATCGGGGGCGTAGCTTTGACCGGACTCTGTCAGACGCTGGACGAAAGCTTGCATCACTGCCAGAGGAGCACCATGTGTGACCGGACGGTCAGAACTTCCAGGTAGGACCATGCCTGATTGGAGTAATGATGCCGCGGGATAGGAACGGTGAGTCCGGTCTGCACCAAGATTCTTGATCATTCCGTCGCCGAAGGCAGCAATGAAATAGGGTTGGGGAACCAAGGCTATCCCTGCCTTCGCCATCGCGCCTATTTGAGATGGACTCGCCACCCCGCCGTGTTCAATGCGGTCGGGCAGTGGCCCCGGTCCAACATGCTGACGAGCCATCTTGATCGTGTCTATAGCGAATTCCACGGCCGCGTCGCCAATGGCATGGAGAGCTAGAGCCCAGCCACCAGCCGCGGCTTGTAATACCTTTTCGCGCATGACGGCGGGATCTTGCTGTAAGTATCCGTGGTTGTGCTGGCAATGTGCGTATGCCTCAGTCATTGCTGCGGTAGCGCCCAAGAGCGATCCGTCAGTGAAAACTTTGACGGGGCCAATAGAAAGTACGTTGTCACCAATTCCGCTTCTGATTCCGGCATCCAGGCCAAGAGCTTGTGGATCCTGAGTATGCCCGGGCAATTCATGTAAGGCATCCAAGGTGATCATCGTCTGGGCGCGGTGCTTAAGTAGTCCCCGATCTCTCACGCGCTGATAAGCCGCGAATTCGCGAGGAGAGTGGCCGATCCACCCTCCTGCAATGCCTGCATCAGTTACGGAAGTGAGTCCTTCGGAAGCATAGTGGCTAGAAGCAGCTTCGAGAGCCGTTTCGAGTTCGCTGAGCGCTTCGGGTTGCAAAAGGTCTTGAACGGCGCGCATTGCGTTCTCGTCAAGTAGTCCAGTAGCTCGACCATTCTCATCGGTGACGATCTTGCCACCCTCTGGCTGGTGATCCGGGTACTCTGGGATTCCAGCTTGCTGAAGGGCTATGCCATTGACTGTGTATGCGTGGCCCGAGGCATGTTTGATGAGTAAAGGACGACCTTGAGTCGCCTGATCCATCGCATCAAGCGTGGGAGGGGCTGTAGTGAGCGCCAGGGGGTTGTAGTTCGAGCACACCACCCATTCGTGTTGGGGGAGAGACTGTGCTTTCGAACTTATGGCCTGAAGAATATCGGACTCAGACTTAGCATCGGACAGGTCGACTTCGATGAGTGTCTGGCCAAACCAGACGCTGTGTGCATGGGCGTCGTTGAAACCCGGGGTTATCGTTGCGCCGTGGAGATCAACAATTTTCTCGGCGCCAGAGAAATCGAGTTCATCATCCAGTCCGCAGATGAGGCCGTTCCAGATACCGACGCTAGTGGCGCGAGGTCTTGACGGATCCTGCGTCAAGATCGTGGCGTTAGTCAAGATGAGATCTGGAACCACTTTTCCTCCCGTGTGCTTTGCGTATGTGATTGTTGGCCATTGAACTCCGCTGTGATCCACTTCGCAATAGGTCAATGCGAAATAAAAACTGCCTAGAATTATGCATGTGCCCAATAATGACTCTAGAGACCACGAGACCTGGCTTGCTGCTCTCGACCGGCTGAGCCACCATATTCCCGATCTTGTCGACGACTTTCTTGAGGTCCTTCAACGAAACTCGATATACGAAGCAGGAGAAGTGTCGGTCGCAGATCTTCGTCACACAGCTCATGAGACTTTCACCGTGTTACTCAATAACCTGGCGGATAAGCCTCTGGATGTTCACCACCAATCCGCCCCCTCCCGTCTTGCTGTCCGTCGTGCTCAACAAGGTGTTGAAATTGATGCTCTGATCGCAGCTGTGTGGCAAGATTTCTTGGTCATTTGGCGACGTCTGAAACAGATCATTCCGGAACCTCAATACGCAATTTTGGTTGATCACACCGAGTTGATCTTGAGGACTGTCGAAAACTACGTAGTTACAGTTCAGATTGAGTTTCTGAAAGAGACTGCTCACCTTGCTCAGGATGCTCGTTTTGCAACGGAGCGCCACCTATCCCGACTCTTCAATGCCGAACAGCTGAGTTCAGAGATGCTGAACGCTATTGCGGCTGGTCTCGATGTGGATCGTGAAGAAGTCTTTGATCTCGTGATCTCTACGCCTGACTCAGCTCAGCAACTACAGCACGCGGTAACCCAGGATCTGACGCGGGGTACCATCTTCGGTCACATGTATCGCGATTGTTATGTGCTGTTATATCAGAGATCTCTAGTCCGTCGGTCCACCTTTGACGCGATACACAAGATTCCTTGTGCGTGGCACCGCAATATTGTCGGTCTTGGTAAAGTCCCGGCGGTTATTCGTGGGCTCCATCATTTGGTTTCGCATCAGACCTCAGTGACATCGATGGTGTCGTCTCACTTTCTCTGGCCCGAAGCTGTTGCCCAACACTTGTCTGCCGTCTTGCCCGACTTTCCCGAACGCTATATCTCTGGGCTCGGTGATCTCAGGCTTGCGGAACTGGATCATTTGGTGGAGTCCGTGTCCTCTTTCATGGCTACTGGATCCATCAAAGACACGGCTCAAGAAACGGGAAAGCACCGCAATACTGTGATTAATCGACTCAATCTCTTTCGTGAGCTCACAGGTTTGGACGTGAAGGTGCCCCAAGATGCGGCGTTAGTCCACATTCTCATGCCCTCGATTCACGCCCTAAAGCGACAAATGCACAATGAGGATAGCTAGAAATAGTGCACGCTCCCATTGTTGTGTGTGGAACTTCTTTCGCATGATGTAGGCCACACACTTTGTTATTTCTGGAGGTTCCAGCGTGTCTTATACACCGGTCGATAAACAGTCTCAGCCTGAGCCACATGATGCTGAACTACAGGTGGATTCGAAAGACGTCTCCAAAATCGCCTGGGCTGCCTTCGCGGGTACAGCCCTGGAGTGGTATGACTATTTCCTTTTCGGGACAGCTGCTGCAATCGTCTTTAACCATCTGATTTTCACAGATTTGAATCCCGCTGCGGGGGCTATGGCTTCGTTGGCTACTTTCGGCGTGGGCTTTGCCGCGCGTCCGATTGGTGCCTTTGTTTTCGGCTACCTGGGTGACCGCTTCGGTCGTCGACCGACCCTGATTCTTTCGATCGTTTTGATCGGTGTGGCCACAGGAATTATTGGCTTCTTGCCTACCTACGAAACAGCAGGGCTCTGGGCGCCGACTTTGCTCGTCATCTTGCGCCTGTTCCAAGGCCTTGCCGTGGGTGGTGAATGGGGTGGTGCTACCACTATCGCAATTGAACATGCGCCACCAGAAAAACGTGGTCGCTACGCCGCTATGGTGCAACTGGGCTCTCCGGTAGGTACCCTCTTGTCTTCGGGTGTCTTTGCTTTGATTTTGATGCTTCCCGCAGAGGCTGTCGATTCGTGGGGTTGGAGGCTGGCCTTCTGGGCAGCCTTCCCACTCCTGGCCATTGCACTGTGGATTCGCCTCAAGGTTGAAGAGTCGCCGGTTTATGAAGAGCTCACTGCCATGGACGATCGACCCAAGACCTCTGCTTTTGCGGTATTCCAGAAAGCGTGGGGCCGACTGCTCATCGCCATCATGGCCGCGTTCCTCGGGGTAGGCGGATTCTATGTGCTCAACACCTACGTCATTTCGTACGCCACTACGAACTTGGGTGTTGAGAGACAATCCGTCGTCAATGCCACTTTGGTTGCTGCAGTCGTGCAGATCATCGTAGTGCTCATCTTTGGTCCTGTTGCCGAGAAATGGGGACCGGGTCGAGTCACCTTCATTGGTGGTTTGCTCACGGCTGCCGCTGCCTGGCCGCTGTTCATCTTGATCGACACGGGCAGTATGTGGGCAATCGCCGTCGCTATCTCTATCGGCATCGGCTTGGTGACGATCACCTACGCAGTCACCGGATCGTTGCTAGCCGAACTGTTCCCTGCCGATGTCCGTTATTCCGGTGTTGCTCTGGGATATAACCTGGCCGGAGCTTTGTCTGGATTCCTGCCGTTCATTGCTTCCTGGATGACCACACTGCAGGAAGAGCCAGGTAGCATGCCCGCAATTATTATCCTTGCGGTAGTTTCCCTCATCACGGCAATTGGTGGTTTTGTGGGCGAGAAACTGCGTGTGACTGACGACGTCACCGTGAGGGAGTCGCACTAACCACTAGCATGGTAGGCGTGAGTGTCACTGTTGTGAAGACTATTGACCAGGCTCGCGCCGCCATCACCGGCGTGGCCTCGGTGGGTCTGGTGCCCACTATGGGCGCGTTGCACGATGGCCACGGGGCCCTGCTCGAACGCGCCCGGGCCGAGAACGAGCTGGTAGTGGTCTCGAATTTCGTCAACCCATTGCAGTTTGACCGGGATGAGGACTACCAGAACTATCCCCGCGATCTAGCCGGTGACGCTGAGCTGGTCACCCGCTACGGGGCCGATGTGATGTTTGCGCCGTCGGTGGAGGAGATGTATCCGATCCTGCCACCGATGGTCAGCGTCTCAGCCGGAGAGATGGGACGGATTTTCGAAGGTGCCTCCCGACCGGGACACTTCGACGGAGTCTGCACCGTGGTGACCAAACTGTGGAATATCCTCCGCCCCGAGCCCGGCACCGCCTTCCGTAGCTATTTCGGTCGCAAAGACGCCCAACAACTAGCGATTCTCACCCGGATGGCCGAGGAACTGAATATCCCGGTCGAGATCGTGCCCGTGGATCTGGTGCGGGCGCCCTCCGGGTTGGCGCTGTCCTCGCGCAACCAACGCCTGGATGAATCAGGTCGCGAACGTGCTCGCGGACTCTCCCAGGGACTGAATTTTCTGCGCGAGCAAGCCGAAGCCGGCCACCGCCTGGATCTGGACCGCGCTCGTGAGTTAGTGGCTGCCGAGGAACAGGTCACCCTCGACTACCTCGAGGTCGTTGACCCGGCCACGCTACAACCCCTCGAAGACCTCTCCGCACCCCTGGCCACCCCGGCCCTGGCCCTGGTGGCCGCCTGGGTGCCACCGGTGCGCTTGATCGACAACATGATGTTAGAACCCCCGCAAAGGAGACCCCGTGACTGAGATATCCGCCCGCCAAGACCTCTACCGCCACGTCAACGGTGATTGGCTGAACACCTACGAGATCCCTGCCGACCAGGGTGCCTACGGGGCCTTTATGGAACTGCGCGACGAGGCCGAAGAGGCCGTGCACGAGATCCTGAAAGACGCCGAGCTGGACACCAGTGCCACCCGGTTCCCCGCTGATCAACCCACCGCCCGCATCGCAGCGCTGTACCGGGCCTTTATGGACACCGAGGCCATTGAAGCCCGGGGGCTGGAACCCATTGCCGGCGAACTGGGCCAGATCGAAAACGTCTCCACCCCCGAAGAGTTTGTGGCCCTCTCGGCCCAGCTGCAGCGCCAGGGCATCTCGGGGCTGATCGCGGCCGGGTCGATGCAGGACGCCGGGGACCCGCGACGGATGTTGCTCCACCTGATCCAGGGCGGGATCGGCCTTCCCGATGAGTCCTATTACCGCGATGAGAAATTCGCCGAGATCCTGCAGGCTTATCAGGACCACATTGCCGCGATGTTCTCCCTGACCGGAATCGGGGGAGACAACCTCCAAACCGGCGACGCAGCCGCGGCCGTGGTCGATCTGGAGAAAAAGATCGCCGGCTACCACTGGGATGTGGTGGCCGTGCGCGATGCGGTGAAACGTTACAACCTGCTCACCCGGGAGGATCTGACCGAGGTTTTCGGACTGGCCAACACCTATCTGGCCGCCCTGGGTGCCGATGACTTCTCCGAAGTGGTGGCCTGGCAACCGGACTTTCTCACCGGCATCAACCAGCTCCTCCACGATGAGCCACTGGACACCTGGAAACTGTGGCTCCAATTCCAAGTCATCTCTTCTTCGGCGCCGTATTTGAGTGACGACCTGGTGAATGAAGACTTCGATTTCTACGGCCGGAAGCTGGCCGGCACCCAAGAGGTCAAGGCCCGGTGGAAGCGTGCGGTCTCCTTCGTCAACGGTGCCGTGGGTGAAGATGTCGCCCAGCTGTATGTGGCCAAACACTTCCCGGCCGGTCATAAAGAAGCCATCGACGAGTTGGTGGCCACCCTGCTGAAGGCCTACCGCAACTCCATTAGCTCCCTGGACTGGATGAGCTCCGAAACTCGCCAGCGGGCTCTGGAAAAACTTGAGCAGTTCAACCCGATGGTCGGCTACCCGGTGAAGTGGGAGGATTACTCGGCCATGGAGGTCTTCCACGACGACCTGATGCGCTCGGTGCGTTCAGCCTCGGCCTTCCACTTCGATCGTGACCTGGCCAAGATCGAGGAAGGACCCGACCCCGAGGAGTGGCACATGACCCCGCAAACGGTCAACGCCTACTACTCTCCGGTGGAAAACGCCATCGTGTTTCCCGCCGCCATCCTGCAACCGCCGTTTTTCGACCCGCAGGCCTCGGCAGCCGAAAACTTCGGTGGCATTGGTGCGGTGATCGGTCACGAAATCGGCCACGGATTTGACGATCAGGGATCCCGTTACGCCGGTGACGGGTCACTGCACGACTGGTGGACCGAAACCGACCGGGAAGCCTTCCAACAACGCACCGGACAGCTGGTCGACCAGTACAATCAGCTCCACCCGGCCGAAGCCCCCGACTACCAGGTCAACGGCGAGCTGACCCTGGGCGAGAACATTGGCGATCTGGGTGGACTGGGCATCGCCCACCAGGCCCTGGAACTCTACCTGGGCGAGACCACCGAAGAGATCGATCGCGAATTCTTCATCGCCTGGGCCACCGTGTGGCGGCAACTGACCCGACGGGAAACCATGATCACCCGGATCAGCGCCGACCCACACTCGCCCAATGAATTCCGGTGCAACCAGGTGGTGAAAAACCTCGACAGTTTCCACCGGGCCTTCGGAACCCAACCCGGGGATGACATGTGGCTGGACGAGGACCAGCGCGTGAGCATCTGGTAGTGCTCTAGATGAGTGAATCCTAATCTCTTCAGCTCAGCTTCGAAACCCGCCGACGTACCTTATTGATATTGAGCGCGTAGCTCAGGTCGTGCCTCACGTATCGTGAGCGCGAAGCCATAGTGTGAACGCATGGATAAGGACATTGTCTCGATGAGTGCTCGGATTGAAGTCACCAAG
>NZ_QHLO01000013.1:0-56812 GCF_003185945.1 Auritidibacter sp. NML120636 | reverse complement strand
AGCTAACCCAAGTTTTCGCGCTCAAACTAGCTGAGGCACGACACTGCAGCCACGCGACCTCTCGCGCTCACGATCTGTGAGGCACGACTTACCCTTCGCGCTCAGTTTGACATGAGGCACTACGCCCGCAACATATGCTTCCATCGGGCCGGACACCTGTACTCGGCTCGATTTTCCTATAACCACCATGATTGGCTCTCCTTGTCTCCAAAATGAATGGAGTACAAGTCCAACACGGTCCAATGATTATGCCGATAGTTTCTGCCCAACACCCGCATGAATCCGGCGATCTGTCACAGGTATCGGCATAACCCACACCTCGGCATAACACGAGATATGCGGATGTCGGCATATCACCTGGGACATCACGAAGTTGGCGGGCCCAGTCAAGGGCATCTACTACGACGCCTATGTGATGCTGGATATCTTCTCTCGGATGATTGTTGGCTGTGTCGTTCATGCCCGCGAATCTGCTGGTCTGGGGGAGGAATTTATGCAAACCGTGTTTGGCGTCTATGGGATTCCCAAGGTGGTGCACGCGGATCGGGGTTCGTCGATGACCTCAAAACCCGTGGCCGCGCTGTTATCGGATCTGCAGGTGGTCAAATCGCATTCTCGACCAAAGGTTTCCAACGATAATCCCTACTCAGAATCGGTTTTCAAGACACTGAAATACCTACCCGAGTTCCCGGAACGCTTCGGCTCACTGGAGCATGCCAGAGCGTTTATGGCCGACTTTGTCGAAGCCTATAACCATGAACACCGGCATTCCGGCCTCGGATTTCATACCCCAGCCGAGAGGGTGTCAGATTGTTTGTGTACAGAGTTATCGATGAGAGGACATGATGATGACCATGACAGATGATCGTGTTGATCAGCCTGGTGGGGCTGATGTTGTTGCGCAGTTGAAGGCCAGTGGCGCCTTGGACGAGCTTTTCGCTCGGATCGACGCCGGTGAGATCGAGCTGACCGGCAACGGTGGAGTGATTCCTGAACTGATCAAGGAAGCACTCGAACGGGGCCTGCAGGCTGAGATGACCTCGCATCTGGGTTACGGGCCTGGTGACCGGGAGGCTAAAGCCGTCACGGACCGGCCGGTCAATGCCCGTAATGGCTCGTATTCCAAGACGGTCGCCAGCGAGGTCGGCGATATCGAGCTGACGGTGCCTAGGGATCGTGACGGGTCGTTCACCCCGCGTCTGGTGCCTAAGGGCTCGCGCCGGCTGGGCGGGCTGGATGAGATGATCATCAGCTTGTATGCCGGTGGAATGACGATCCGCGATATCCAGCATCACCTGGCTGTCACGATCGGCACGGAGCTGTCTCACGAGACGATCGCCAATATCACCGACGCCGTGCTGGAAGCCGTTGTGGAATGGCAGAACCGGCCGTTAGAAGAGTTCTACCCCGTGATCTACCTCGATGCGATTCGGGTTAAGGTCCGCGATGGTGGGCATGTGCGGTCAAAAGCGGCACACATCGCTGTCGGCGTCGATATGGACGGCATCAAGCACGTCCTGGGTATCTGGGTCCAGGACACCGAAGGCGCCGCGTTTTGGGCCCATGTCTGTGCCGAGCTTGCCAACCGCGGGATCCGCGATGTGCTCATCGTCTGCTGTGACGGGCTGACCGGCTTGCCAGAGGCTATCGAAGCGACCTGGCCGGACTCGCTTGTCCAGACGTGCGTGGTGCACCTGATCCGGGCAGCGAACCGGTTCGTCACCTACGGCGATCGCAAGGCGGTTTCACAGGCTTTGAAGGCCATCTACACCGCAAGCAACGAGGATACTGCCAAGGCTGCCCTGGAGGATTTCGCAGCTTCTGAACTCGGTCAGAAATACCCGTCAGCGGTCGCGACCTGGACAAACGCCTGGGAGCGTTTCGTGCCGTTTTTGGCGTTCCCGCCAGCGCTGCGGCGGGTGATCTATACGACGAATGCGATCGAGTCATTGAACTATCAGCTGCGCAAGGTCACGAAGAACCGCACTCAGTTCCCCACCGACGACGCGGTGGTGAAACTCTTGTGGCTAGCGACCTGCACGATCGAGGACAAACGCGCACGCCAACGAGCCAAGGAACGCGGCAAACCCGCCAGCCAGCGCAAAGCCGCCGGCAGACTCGTCGAAGGACAAGTCACCACGAACTGGAAACAGGCACTAGCCCAACTCGCGGCAGCCTACCCCGACCGAATGAACCCATACCTGTAAACCCAACCCCCGTACACAACAGAATTGACAACCTCTGGCGAATCTTTATGGATCGCCACTGCCACCCCTCACGAGAAAGGCATATCAAGTTGAAAATGGAACTTACTCACGATACTCCGAATACCGGATCCGACACGAGATCCAAAACACTCTTCAAGATTCTCCTGATCGGCCTTCTCATAGCCGGTCTTGGCATGACATCCGCCCCCACAGCTTTAGCGCAATCTCAGACCAATACAGCACCTACTGCCACGGAGCAGCACTCGGATGATGCGCAAACCGACGAACTAGTAGCCGAACCCCAGATCGCGTGGGGTGCAGTCATTCGAATCTTTACTTCGAAACCAGCCTGTGAAGCAGCACGGGTGGCGTATAACGCCATGTTCCCTGATTTCCACACCTTGGAATGCCAACGAAGCGGTAGCGCTTGGTACTTGGTGCGCGCATGACTACCAACATCGGAGCCGACACCAGTTCTGTAAGAATCAAGGAATGGCAGACTCAGGCGCGCCAGTTTATCAACACCCAGAAGTACATCGAAGTGCTTCCTACGGCGCCGGAAGAGAACCCATGGGCACCAGCATCACTGAATCGAATGGAGGTTGCGTTTCTCGAAAGTTGGGGCAATCGTCCCAATGATCTGAGCAGCGAGATGCGCACTTACTATGAATGGTTTCTGGGTGAAGGTCTCGTCCGACTGTTTGGTGGCACCTGGGTATATCTGCCCGGGCATCTCATCAACGCGAAAGAGACAGAGGGTGGTTACGGCGTCCAATACGATGGCGCTGAGCACATCGACGTGGTAACCAGCTTGCTTCCTATGGCACTTGACGTGTCGCAGGGATCATGGTGGAGCGCGACCTTCCGCATCACCGCACAGCAACTCGAACGGGACTACCCGGACCCGTAGCATCTCCCGGTTCTGCAAAAAACGTGCCCCGCCGCCCGCCAGCAACTCGTGGACTTCTAATGCTAGGAGTCCACGAGTTACTGAGTGGTCGGTCCAGTAGCGCAGGACCAGCTATGCAGCCAAGGCGAATCGACCCTTCGCCCACTTCTCCACGATCTGTGCCATGTCATCAGCATGCGTGTCGTCGTAGCTCCAGGGTTGGTTGAACTGCAGCAAGTTGGGATGCTCCAACTCCAGGTGCGGAAGCTTCTCCTCCCGGATCCGGACGACAAGGTATCCCGCATCCAGCAACGCCTGGGTTTTTATCGGCGTCTCGCTCGAATGATCCCTTCTTGCTGTGCCAGTACTCGCCGTCATACTCGACCACAATTCGGGTGTCTGAGTTTCCTAGCTGGCCGAGGAAGTCGACCTCCATGTACGTTTTCTTACGCCAGAATAACCGCAGCTTTCGTTTGGCGTTGGGCAAGCCAAGCGGGCCGCTAGTGAGACGCTCGCGGAGATCAGCTTCGATGTTGGACGCGCGCCGGGAGGAACACTCTGGGCAGCCCTGCCCATAGTAGACGCCTGTTCGCTGGGCAGGTGTTGCCTTCCAGATGTGCTCCTTGTTGTCAGGGCATTCCCACCAGCGCTTCTTCTGGCTAGAACCGCGTGTCACGTCCGTCGGTTTGTCGTCACCGTTCAAGGTCGGATGCCACTGGGCTGCGATCACTGGGTCAGTGGTCTCCAGGTCATTAAAGCCAATCAAGATTCGCTTATTTGAGCAGTAAGGGCACCCAGTTCCCTTGCCGTTGGACCTGTTGCCAATTGTGCAATCGTAGGAATGCCCTTTACTGCACTTCCACCAAGCCTTTTTGTGGCTGTGCGGTGAGACGGTTGTCGGATGTAGCCCGATCTTGTTGTTCTTTTCGTAGTCCCACTCTGGAAGCAGGTCAGGTCGCTTTGTTTCCAGGTCGTTGAACCCTTTGAGGAGTTTCTGATTCGAGCAGTAGTAACAGCCTCCACCTCGGCTCCTGCGATAGACATGCATTTTGAAATCATGCCCCAGATCGCATGTCCACCAGAACTTTGTCTTGCTGCCCATAGTTACGGTGTCGGGAGTACGGCCGCCGTTCTTCTTGGTATTCCACTGCTTGGCCAAATCAGGGCGCAGGGTCTCCAGGTCATTAAACCCAGGCCACGCCTTGCTGCCCGTACAATATGGGCACTTAGTGCCCTTCCGAGTTCGATTCGAAGGGGTGGCTTTCCAGGTATGGCCGTGCTCTAGACAACGCCACCAATAGTTTTTCGTAGTCCCAGGGATGACATCACAGGCTCTTGTGTCACCATTCCATGTCGGGTGCCATTCTTTAGCAATCTCAGGGAACCTCAGCTCAAGGTCGTTGAATCCTGGCAACGCTTTTCGGCCAGCGCAATACGGGCACCCCGCGCCCTTGACCCGTGAAATCACATAGGCAGCCCACGCGTGTCCGTGCTCTGTGCACTTCCACCACGCTTTTAGTGCGGCACCTATATAGCATTCGCTAGCTGGAAAGCCATTTCTCTCCTCGTCCCACTCTGCGGCGACATCGGGGCAATGTCCCTCCAGATTGGGGTGCGTCCCCTTTTTGCCTCTTGGCACTGGTTTGCATTCCTCTCTATCCTGTAGAACTACACAGTGCCGGCGGCATGAGAAAACCCCCGACGCAGTATTGCTGCTTCGGGGGTTTAGTTTGGGGAGTTAAATCTCCTGGTCGATGTCAAGGTCGTATACCGTCATGCCGGCATTATCCATCCAGTCACCATCACCACCCGGGGTGATCAGGAAAACCCACTTTTCCGGGTCTTCCTTCGGCGGAACGGGATTGAAGTAACCGTCGGTGACGCAAACTACGGCGTCGTAGTCGTGGTTGAGTTCGTCCTCGAGGTATCGTTCCACGTCAACGATAGACGTGCCTCCGCCTCCACGGAAGGTATCGCCTGGCTGGAACGGGTAGCACTCACTGTCGAAGGCCACCCAGACAATTTCCAAGTCCTCCTCTTCTCCCACCAAGTCAGCGATGTAGTTCAGCACAGAGGTCTGCATGGAACCAGAGGTATCCACAGCAATCACAACCTTCTGTGTCTCTTCGTCTCCTACGCGTCCAAGACGAATATCCCACCAGATCGCAGTGCGAAGCTCGAGACGCTCTCCTGGGACAAGCCGCGTGTGCAGCGCCTCCTGGAGGTACTGCTTCCAGAACTCCACCTTCCGCGTCTCCGTGGCCTTACCACGAAGCTGGTTGGCACCGATGTCACCCCACATAGATGAGTAATTCCTAATTGCCGTTGCGGTGCGGTGGGATGTTCATGCTCGGATAGTTCGTCGTGCTTGAGGCGGTGGGGCCTGTTAAAGCGGGTTGGAGGGTGTTAAGCATATGTTGTGAACAAACAACTCAACACCCTCCTGATAACACTGTACGTTTTTATCACCGATAAAGTCATCCCGGCCTATGATCCACCGGTTCGGCGTGGCCGCAAACACCAGCTCACGGATGCCGAGCTGTTGTGTTTGGCAGTGGCCCAGCACCTGACTCGAGGAGAGTCCTCGGAAGCCAAATGGGTCCGCTACGCCCGAGAACATCTGCGCGATATGTTTCCGTATATCCCCTTGCAATCTGGATATAACAAACGGATCCGGGCCGCTTTTGGGCTCATCCAGACCACCCTGGTGGCCTTGGCCAAAGACACCGACACCTGGCACGAGGTGCTGCGTCTGTTGGATGCCACCCCGATCCCGTGTGGCCGGTCCAAACAAACCGTGCAACGCTCAGGATTAGCCGGCCATGCCGGTTACGGATTTAGTGCGGCACATAACGAATACTTCTGGGGCATGCGCCTGGTATTGATCAGCACCCCCGACGGGATGCCGGTCATCTGGGGGCTGGGCAATCCCAAACTGGGCGAACGCGCCATCACTCAAACCCTGCTGGATGGCAGCCGCCACTTACTGACCGAGGGCCAAGTGATCCTGGGCGATAAAGGCTTCTCCGGCAAGGCCTTTGAAACCTTCATCACCGACGACTTGCACGCCAGGCTGCTGTGGCCAGACCGCAAAGACGAAACCCCACGATTCGGTAATCTTGGTGGCATCCGCCAATGGATCGAATCCATCTCCGACACGCTCAAAGGCCAACTGGGCTTAGAACACCACGGTGCCCGCACCATCCAGGGACTCTTAGCCAAAATCGGGGCCAAACTGCTGGCCATGGCCGCCGGCATCTGGCACAACTGGAAAATCGGAGCACCCAACAAACGATCCCTGATCGCTTATGACCACTAAAATCAATAGGAATTAATCATCTAGGCGTTCTTCAGCGCGTCGGCGACCACGCCCAGGCCTTCACGCAATAGGTCTTCATCAATCACCAGTGGAGGCAGGAACCGCAGGACATTACCGTAAGTCCCGCAGGTCAGGGTTACCACACCCTGCTTGCCGGCCTCGGCGGCCACCTTCTTGGCCAGGGGTGCATCCGGCTGCTTGGTCTGCGGGTGCACCAGCTCAAGAGCCATCATCGCCCCGCGACCACGGATCTCACCGATCCGCGGATTATCGAAGAACGCGGTGATGATCTCCTCGATCCGTTGTGCCTTGGCGGCCAGCTGTTCCTCGTCGTACACCTCGATCGCGGCCAGCGCTGCTGCCACGGCCGGTGGGTTCCCACCGTATGTGCCGCCCAGACCACCGGCGTGGACCGAATCCATGATCTCCGCCCGACCGGTCACCGCCGACAGCGGCATGCCCCCGGCAATACCCTTGGCCATGGTGATCAGGTCCGGCTCAATCCCTTCGATCTCCGAGGCAAACATCGCCCCGGTGCGGGCAAAACCGGTCTGCACCTCATCGGCAATAAACACAATGCCGTGGTCCCGACACCACTGCACGATCCGAGGCAAAAAGCCCTCGGCCGGCACAATGAATCCGCCCTCACCCTGGACCGGTTCCATTATCACCGCGGCCAGATTCTTCGCGCCCACTTGGGTCTCCAGACGTGCGATAGCCTGCTCGGCCGCCTGGGCGCCATCGAGTCCATCCCGATACGGATAAGACCCGGCCACACGGTAGACCTCCGGGGCGAACGGGCCGAACGAATCCTTATAGGGCATATTCTTCGCCGTCAGCGCCATGGTCAGCGTGGTGCGACCGTGATAGGCGTGATCAAACGCCGCCACCGCCTGACGGCCGGTGTGCGCCCGGGCAATCTTGACCGCGTTCTCCACCGCCTCAGCACCGGAATTGAGCAACACCGTCCGAGTCTGTCCCGCAATCGGCACCAGCTGGTCCAGTTTCTCCGCCAGCTGCACATACCCCTCATACGGAGTCACCATAAAACAGGTGTGGGTGAAGTGGGCGACCTGATCTTGCACGGCGCGAACCACTTTCGGATGCGCAGCACCCACCGAGGTCACCGCAATACCGGCGCCCAAGTCGATCAAGCGGTTGCCGTCAACGTCTTCAATGATTCCGCCAAAGGCTTGCGCAGCGAACGTCGGGGTCGATGAGGCCACAGCAGGTGAGACGTACTGAGCCTGACGGGCAGCTAATTCTTTCGCCTTCGGACCGGGCAACTCGGTCACCAGATGACGGGACTGTTCAACAGACATAACACTTCCTTTCCGTGATGTGGTACTGGTTTTGTGTCTATTGTCACCCCGGGTAGCTATGCATGTCTAATAGATCCCGAACATATCAATTATGCTTAGCGTGCATGACTGGTCTTGATCTGTCCCATGTCCACGCATTTGTCGCCGTGGCCGATGCCGGCTCGGTCTCCGAGGCCGCCGACCAGCTATCGATCACCCAGCCGGCTCTGACGCGCCGGTTGCAGAAATTACAACGCGACCATGAGATTCAGCTGTTGGAACGCCGTGGCCCAGGCTTGGCGCTCACCTCAGCGGGTCGGGCTTTCCTGCCCACCGCCCGTCACCTGTTAAGAGAACACGATCAGGCCGGACATCATCTGGCCTATCTGCGTGACGGCACTCTTCGCGAGTTGTCCGTGGTCGCCCCGGGCACCACACTGATCGACATCATCATTCCGTTTGTGGCCACCCTCGGCCCGGATCGCCCGCGCACCTCGGTCACCGAAGCCGCCCTGGATTTACGCATCCGTGAGGCGGTGGAAACCCACGACGTGGTGATCTTCCCGGCCGAACCCGATGACACTGTCACCAGTACCGAGTTGCTGAACCTGCCGGTCTGGGCCCATGTGGCAAGCACCCATCGGTGGGCCTCGCGCACCGAGATTGAGCTGGCCGAACTGACCGAAGAATCCCTGTCGGTCCCCACCCGGAATTTCGCCGCTCGCCGGAAACTCGACGCCGCCTTGGAACTGGAGAACCTCGTGCTCCACCAGGTACAAGAGACCAACTCGGGACAGGTCGCCCAAGCCCTGGTCGCCACCGGCGGTGGTGTCGCGGTCGTCACCGATGACCCAGCCTTCGGGCTGAAACCGTTGCGGATCATCCACCGGGGCCAACCGTTGTCGATGGAATTGTGTGCCATGGTGAAACCCGATCATTATGCCCGCCGAGAGATCGCAGAATTCGTTCACCAATTAGCCGTGTTCTGCACACAGAAATACCCTTCGCTAGACTGAACACCTGTGAGCACCCCTTCAGATACCCGTGACCAGCGCCAGGTGCGTCGCAATAAGCGCGCAGAACTTCTGCAGGCCGGGGTTCCGGCCTATCCGCACCAGGTGCCTCGCACGCATACCCTGGAATACATTCGCGACCACTACAGCGACTTGGAAGCCGGTGCCGAAACCGGCCAGATCGTCTCGGTCGCCGGTCGCGTCGTCTTCCAGCGCAACTCCGGCAAGCTGTGCTTTGCGGCGTTGCAGGAAGGCGGATCTGACGGATCCGGTGTGCGCCTGCAAGTGATGCTCTCCCAAGCTAGAGTCGGCGCAGAAGCGCTGGCTGATTATAAGCACCTGGTCGATCTGGGCGATCACCTCGCGGTCACCGGTGAGATCATCTCCTCTCGCCGCGGGGAACTGTCGATTATGGTTGACACCTGGCAGATGGCCTCGAAGGCACTGAACCCTCTGCCGGTACTCTTCGCCGACCTGAACGAAGAGACCCGAGTCCGCCAGCGTTACGCGGATCTGATCGTGCGCCCCGAAGCCCGCGAAATGGTGCACAAACGGGCGGCGATTACCCGCGCGGTGCGCCGGACGCTTGAAGATGCCGACTACACCGAGATCGAAACGCCCATCTTGCAACTGGTCCACGGTGGCGCCCAGGCTCGCCCCTTCGAAACCCATCTGAACGCTTTTGATCAAAACATGACCCTGCGCATCGCCACCGAGCTCTACCTCAAGCGTGCTGTGGTCGGTGGTATCGATCGGGTTTTTGAGATCGGAAAGGTCTTCCGCAACGAAGGTGTCGACTCGACCCACTCCCCGGAATTCACCACCGTCGAGGCCTATGAGGCCTACTCCGATATGTATGGAATGGCCGAACGGATTAAGACCATCATCCTGCGTGCCGTGGACGCCGTCGGTCTGGGCCACCACATCGAGACCCCACGTGGTACTGCCGATCTGTCAGGCGACTGGAACTGGATCGAGGTCTACCCCGGCCTGTCTGAGGCCGTCGGTCAGCAGATCACCCCCGATACCGATGTGGCGACCTTGCGTGAGATCGCCGAAAAACACCAGGTCTCCATCGATGAGAAGTGGGACGCGGAGAAGCTGGTGATTGAACTCTTCGGTGAGATCGTCGAACCCACACTGATCAATCCCACCTTCGTCTATCACTACCCGCCCTCGGCCCAGCCACTGGCCTCCCCCCACCCGGAAGAGCCCCGCGTTATCGAAGCATGGGACCTGATTATCGGCGGGACCGAGATCGGCACGGCCTTTTCGGAGCTGATCGACCCGGTGATTCAGCGCGAACGCTTGACCGCCCAATCCTTGGCAGCTGCAGCCGGTGATGAAGAAGCCATGCAACTCGACGAGGATTTCCTGCGCGCCTTGGAATATGGTGCGCCCCCCATGGGTGGCTTGGGTATGGGCATTGATCGATTGGTCATGTTACTGACCGGTGCGGGAATTCGAGAGACAATTTTGTTCCCTCTGCTGAAACCTGAGGCCTAAAAATGGAAACTTTCTGGGAGTATTTCTCAGTTCTGGCCCCGTCGATCGGGGTGGGGCTGATTTTTTGGCTCGTCATGCATTCATTATTTCGTGGCGACGCCAAGGAACGCTCTGCCAAAGCGCGCGCTGAAGAAGAAGAGGCCCAGGAGTGGGCACGTGCTAAGGCTGAGAAATCCGATACCGGGCAGAACTGAGCCAGTCTTCGTCACGCCTGTCCTGGGAACGATATTCCATGTGAATGCGGTGAAATATTAGACATAAATTACTTTTCAAGGTTTATCCAGAGCAATAACTGCTCTAGACTTATTCTCAACAGCTGTCAAACACCATTTACGGCGAATTGAGGATACAAATGGCACGCAAAACCGAAGTTGTTTTGATCGATGATTTAGATGGTTCACCGGCCGATGAGACCTTAATCTTCGGATTTGACGGTCGCCATTATCAAATTGATCTGTCGAAAGAGAATGCCGACGCTTTCCGAAAATTGCTGAAGCCCTATATCCGCAAAGCGGAATCGATTGCGCCACCGGCTCCTGGAAATGAAGCAGCAAAAATTCGGGAATGGGCCAGAAAGAACGGTTATAACGTCTCCCGTCGTGGTCGCCTCCATCGGGATATTGAAGAGGCCTACCGGAACGCGCATAAACGTTAGGTTCCCCCACACGCGAACAGCCATCAACGAACTGGTTATTGGACAGTAGGATCGAGAGCAATAGTCAGCAAGGAGATGTGCACATGTTTGAGAGATTCACCGACCGCGCTCGGCGCGTGGTTGTGCTCGCACAAGAAGAAGCGCGGATGCTCAACCACAGCTACATCGGCACCGAGCATATTTTGCTGGGTCTGATCCATGAGGGCGACGGCGTCGCCGCCAAGGCCCTGGAATCGATGAGCATTTCCCTGGGCGCAGTGCGCGAACAAGTTCAAGAAATCATCGGCCAGGGGCAGCAAGCCCCTCCGGGACATATTCCCTTTACTCCCCGTGCCAAGAAAGTCCTGGAACTGTCTTTGCGTGAGGCCTTGCAGCTGGGGCACAACTACATCGGCACCGAGCACATTCTGCTGGGTCTGATCCGCGAGGGTGAAGGCGTGGCAGCCCAGGTACTGGTCAAGCTCGGTGCAGATCTGAACCGCGTACGCCAAACGGTGATCCAGTTGCTGTCCGGTTACCAGGAAGGTGGCCAAGGAAAAGAAGCCCAAGGCGTTGGTGTTGCCGGCCCCGGTGGCGGATCCGACGGATCCCCGTCCGGCTCGGTGGTGCTGGACCAGTTTGGTCGGAACCTGACCGCTGCTGCTCGCGAATCTCAGTTGGATCCGGTCATCGGTCGTGCCCACGAGATGGAGCGCGTCATGCAGGTCCTTTCACGGCGCACCAAGAATAACCCGGTCCTGATCGGTGAGCCCGGCGTTGGTAAGACCGCCGTGGTTGAGGGACTGGCCCAAGCCATTGTGCGTGGCGATGTACCTGAGAGTCTGACCGACAAGCAGCTCTACACCCTGGACTTGGGCTCACTGGTTGCCGGCTCCCGCTACCGTGGTGATTTCGAAGAGCGGCTGAAGAAGGTCCTGAAAGAAATTCGCACTCGCGGTGACATCATCCTGTTTATCGATGAGATCCACACGCTGGTCGGCGCCGGTGCCGCTGAAGGTGCCATTGACGCAGCTTCCATCTTGAAGCCCATGTTGGCTCGTGGTGAGTTGCAGACGATCGGTGCGACCACCTTGGATGAGTACCGCAAGCACATTGAAAAAGACGCTGCTCTGGAACGTCGTTTCCAGCCGATCCAGGTGGACGAGCCATCGGTCGCAGATTCCGTAGAGATCCTGCGTGGTCTGCGCGACCGCTACGAGGCACACCACAAGGTCTCCATCACCGAAGATGCGTTGCAAGCAGCTGCTACTTTGGCCGATCGCTATATTTCCGATCGCTTCCTGCCGGATAAGGCGATCGATCTGATCGATGAAGCCGGTGCCCGGTTGCGCATTCAACGGATGTCGACTCCTGACGAGATTAAAGAATTCGACGCCAAGATTGCAGAAGTCCGCAAGGAGAAAGAAGCCGCCATTGACGGCCAGGACTTCGAAGGTGCTGCCAGCCTGCGCGATAAAGAACAGAAATTGCAACAGGAGCGCAATGAGCGCGAGGATCAGTGGCGCAAGGAAGCAACCGACGGTATTGCCGAAGTCGATGAAGATCTGATCGCCGAGGTTCTGGCGAAATCCACCGGTATCCCGGTCTTCAAGCTCACCGAGTCCGAAACCGACCGGTTGCGCAATATGGAAGCCGAATTGCACAAGCGCGTCATTGGCCAAGACGAAGCGGTCAAGTCGCTATCTCGGGCGATCCGTCGCACCCGTGCCGGCCTGAAGGACCCCAACCGTCCGTCCGGTTCGTTTATCTTCGCCGGACCTACCGGGGTGGGTAAGACCGAGCTGGCCAAGGCCCTGGCCGAATTCCTTTTCGGTGACCAGGACTCGCTGGTTACTCTGGATATGTCGGAGTTCCAAGAAAAGCACACCGTGTCTCGCTTGTTCGGCGCCCCTCCGGGATATGTCGGTTACGAAGAAGGTGGCCAACTCACCGAAAAGGTTCGTCGCAAGCCGTTCTCCGTGGTGCTGTTTGACGAGGTGGAAAAGGCCCACGCCGACCTATTCAACTCGTTGTTGCAGATTCTGGAAGATGGTCGTCTGACCGACTCCCAGGGCCGGGTCGTGGACTTCAAGAACACCGTGATTATCATGACCACCAACTTGGGTACTCGCGATATCTCCAAGGGTGTGATGACCGGTTTCCAATCCGCCTCCGATACCACTACCGGTTACGAACGGATGAAGGGCAAAGTCCAGGAAGAACTGCGTCAGCAATTCCGTCCCGAGTTCCTCAACCGCGTTGACGACGTCATCGTCTTCCCACAGCTGTCCAAGGACGAGATCGTGCAGATCGTGGACCTGTTTGTAGACCGGCTCCAGGCCCGTTTGCTCGAGCAGAACCTTTCGGTCGAGCTCGATCAAGCAGCCAAGAACCTGTTGGCCGATCGTGGCTACGATCCCGCGATGGGTGCTCGTCCATTGCGTCGTACCGTGCAACAGTTGGTGGAAGATCAACTCTCCGAAAAGATCTTGTTCGGTGATATTCCGGCCGGATCCAAGATCATGATCTCTACCACCGGCGAAGGAGATGACGCAGAATTGACCTTCACCCCGGTGGAGGGAGATTCGGAGTTGGACGCCGCTCCCGAGCGGGAAGCTCTCGAAGCCTAAGCACTAAGGCCGTCACCGCACTCGGTGGCGGCCTTAGTGCTTCCGGTAGGCATTGCGTCGAGGGGATGGATCGGGATCCAGCCACGGCGCTGGAACAAACCACACTCCGTGCTCGTCGATGCGGTCGATCGTCCACTTCTTGGTATGTACATCCACGTGGTGGGCGCTACACAGTAGCACCGCATTATTGATGTCTGTCTGCCCGCCGTTCTCCCACTCGACAATATGGTGAATCTGGCACCAGGCCGCAGGCATAGTGCACCCCGGGGCGGCGCAACCTTGGTCTCGGGCGATGAGAGCGCGATGCTGTGCCCCAGAGAATTCTCGTTTCTCGCGTCCTAAGTCCAACACTTCATTTTCTGCTCCCTGAACATGCGGGATGATTCCGGCATCACACACAGCCGCCCTGAGTCTTTGTGGGTGGACGGTGCCGATGAATTGTCCTTCGGAGCGGAATTTGTGGCCCTTCGGGGTGGTTGGAGTTCCTCGGTGGGTGGTGTAGAAGGCGTCTAAAGAAGATCGTCGCTGGTCGTCATCGAGCTGATATCGATGCGCCAGTTGGTGAGAGAACGTCTCGTAGTCCATCGTGATGTGGACCTTGGTGGCTTGGCCTCGCGTGTGGGGAAGTCCGGTCTTGTTTTTGCCCAGCGCAATTCCCGCCAGCAAGACGCCGAAGAGAGCATCAAAGCTACGCTGAGCCCGCGCTCGAGTATCGAAAAGAGCCTGTTCGGAATAGAGCCGCTCACGGTGTTGCTCGTCAATGCTGACGATGGTCGAAGGGTCCAACTCCGGGAAGTTTGCCTTGAGCGCTGTCAGAATAGGGTTCTCAGGTGCCTCAGTACCGGTGGTACCGACCTTAGTTTTCATCACCGCGAAGTTATTCGCCGCATGGTCGATGGTGGCCAGCAGCTCGGCATAGTGCCCGTAAGCAGTGCCACCGAAATCGACACCGCCATCATGACGAGGTTTAACCCAGAACTGATCGGTGCCTCGTTGGGGCTCCAGCACTTCTTCCGGTGCCGGTCCATCTTGGTCGAGAAAGAAGCACAGCTTGGGTTTCCAATCCTTACAGGTTTTGGCGAAGTCATTGACCGACATCTGACTCGCCTGATCAGTCAAAATCGGAATCGCTTCTTCGAGAACCTTCTCCACCAGCGTGGTTGGAGTTGACGTTTGGGCGCCGTAGCGACGAATCTCTTTGATCAGGCGAATGAGTCGATCCATGCTAGCGGTGGGGAGTTTTCCGGAGCGAAAAGCGTCACCAAGGGCGGGGAACTCCACTTTTGGAGCCGGGCCCCCGGAAATAGGTGGGGCTGGTGGGCTCAGATACTTGGAACGCTCGATATGTTGCTGAGCATCGGCGGACCCAACCCCGGTGCGATCGGTGAGGTATTTTTTCTCATTCTTAAACCCGCGAGCAGTGCGGGGAATCCCTAAAACAGCCTGTTGTTCCTCCGCCGTGGCCGTCGCGCGGGTGGTGAATCCAGTCAAGAGCGCATGAACATGATCCAGGCTTCTGGCGACCTGCTGTGTGGTGTGGTGCAAGGTCGGCAAGGAATCATGCATATTGGCCGGTGGAATGAGCGTGGTCGGTGTTTTCTCAGCAGCCAGATGGGAATTCCATTCCGCATAGCCATGATCTTCGCGCCATCTGGCCAACTGGTCATAGGCGTCAGGAGCTTGGAAATCTGTTGCCAATTCAGTCATGACGAGTTTGACCAGCTCAGCCTTCTGTCCAAAGGTGGCAGCGCGCAACTGATCGAGATCGACGAAGCTCAGATCCGGTGTCGGCATGGCCACCTCCTCGGTTCGTTCGACGATGGATCTGCGGGTGTCATCCGCAGCGCTGATCGATTGCTTTCTAGACTATCGAAACTGTGTTCTATTATGTGGTGCAGATGCCAACTGTGGATGAGAAGATGACATCGAGCTGGTGATCCGCTGTGAATCCACAGTCCACGTCTCGACATTGACCGATGAGCTCGTTAACGTGAGAGATATGACGACAAATCAAACCGCACATGGTGAAACTCAAATCCAGGTCAGCCGTATTATTGATGCACCGAATAAGGAAATTTTCCAGGTGCTGACTCTGCCGGATAATCACGCTCGTATTGATGGCACCAGCACCGTCGTCTCCGAAGATAAGACCGACCGAATTCAGCAGGTCGGCGATGTGTTCCGCATGAACATGACTGGCGATCACATGGGTGGTGACTATAAAACTGATAACCACGTGGTGGCCTACGACGAAAACCAGCTACTAGGCTGGAAGACCGCTCCGGCAGGAACCGAGCCTCCAGGTTGGCAGTGGATCTACGAGCTCGAGCCACTCGACTCAGATCAGACCCGCGTGACGCTAACCTACGACTGGTCGCAGGTCACCGACCAGGACCTGCTGGCCAAGAACTTGTTCCCGCTGTTCACTGAGGAACAGCTCGAGGGCTCGCTGAATAATCTGGCCGCGATCGTCGGGCCAGAATCCGAGTAAAGAAACTCCTTGATACACGACGGCGCCCGGTGCCTGCTGGCCTGGGTGCCGTGCTGTGTGTTGCGGGCTAGAACTCCGAGGTGATCGAGTGGCCTTTGGTGGCGGAGTCTGAGCCCCGATATGATCGGTGTTCAATGGCCTGGTGGTAGTAGCTCATGAGCTGTTCGGCCAACACCGGCCAGGACCGCTTGCGGACGGAATCCTGGGCGGCATGGCCGAAGTAGGCGCGCTTCGTGTCGTCGAACAGCAGATCGTAGGCGTAATCGCGCAGCTGGTTCAGATCGCCCGGGGTGTACAGCCACCCGGTGTGGCCCGGTGTGATCAGATCGACCGGTCCGCCAGCGCGGGGAGCGATGGCTGGTAGCCCCGAGGCCATGGCTTCCTGGATGGTCTGGCAGAAGGTCTCCAGCTCGCCGGGGTGAATGAATAGATCGGCGGTGGCCAGCAGTTCACCCAGTTCCTTTCCGGATTTGAATCCCGGGAAGTAGGCGTTGGGCATCAGCTTCCGCAACGTGGACTTTTCCGGACCATCGCCGACGACAATCAGCTTCACGTTTGGCATATCGTGGATGATCTTCAGATCTTCGACCTGCTTTTCCGGGGCCAGACGACCGATGTAGATCACGATGCGCTGGTCGGGATCGTCTCCGGTGAGCTTGGCTCGCAACTTCGGATTGGCCAGATCGGGGGAGAAATTGGAGAAATCCACACCGCGACGCCAGAGGTTCAAGCGCTGGAAGCCGTGGTCGTCGAGCTGCTTCAGCGTGGCAGTGGAGGGGGCCAGGGTCAGATCAGCGCGGTTGTGCAGATCGCGCAACACCTGCCAGGCGGTATGTTCCAGCAGGGCCATCCCGTACTTGGCCGTGTAGCCGGGCACGTCGGTCTGGTAGACGGCCACGGTGGGGATATCGAGCTTGTGGGCGGCGATGCCGGCGGTGCGTCCCAGCACGGCGGGGGAGGCCAGGTGGATGACATCTGGGTCGAAGTCCAGGATCCGGCGTTTGAGTTGAGCGACGTTGGTGGTGGCAATGCGTACGCTGGTGTATCCGGCCAGCGGGATCGAGGAGACGTGGCGAATCCGGATCTTTCGGCCGTTGGAGGCCTTCCAAAACTTCTGCGCCCCGCGTTGTTTGGGGGCGATGATCGACAGATCATGGCCGGTGGCCGCGTAGTGATCGGCGACCCTGAGAATTGAATTGGTGACCCCGTTCATCAGGGGCAGAAAGGACTCGGCAACGAACTGAATTCTCATACCTCCCAGGATGACGGGCGCGAACGACCGCGTAGTCACGATGAGGTAGCCCAAGGCTGACGGGTATGTAAATACTCGATGAACCCGGCCGGTCGTTAACCCGATGGACACCTGACAGTTGCTTTGAGATCAACCGGGACTTGATCGTTGGTGACCGACAGGGGCTTTAATCGTGTGGCACGGCGTGACCGCGCCGGCTGATGAATCGTGAAGAGAGGTCGTCAAACCCGTGAAAATTTCGGTGATTGGCTGTGGCTACCTGGGGGCGGTGCACGCTGCGTGCATGGCCGAGCTGGGCCACGAGGTCGTCGGTATTGATGTGGACGAGCGCCGTATTAATGGCTTTGTCAGTGGGAAGCTTCCGTTCTACGAGCCCGGGCTGAGTGAGCTGATCGCCCGCCAGCTAGGCGACCGTCTGAGCTTTTCGACCGATCCCGCTGAGATCAAGCAGACCGAGGTGCACTTTATTTGCGTGGGCACCCCGCAACTCAGTGCGGGACGGGGCGCGGATTTAAGCTACGTCAATCAGGCGGTGGACACTGTGCTGGAACAAGCCCAGCCCGGTAGCTTGATCGCCGGTAAGTCCACGGTGCCGGTCGGGACCGCCGAGTCGCTGGCCGAGCGGGTAGTGCCGGCTGGATTCGGTCTGGTGTGGAACCCGGAGTTTTTGCGGGAAGGATTCGCCATCCAGGACACGTTGCACCCGGATCGGCTGGTGTACGGGACGATGACGCCCGGGGCCGAAGACACCCTGGATCAGGTGTATGCACAGCTTTTGGAAGACGGCGTGCCGCGGATGATCACCGACGCTGCCACCGCGGAGCTAGTGAAAGTCGCCGCCAACTCGTTTTTGGCCACCAAAATCTCCTTTATTAACGCCATGGCCGAGATTTGCGACGCCACCGGGGCCAATGTGACCACCCTGGCCGAAGCGCTGGGCCACGATGACCGGATCGGTCGGAAGTTCTTGCGCGCCGGGATTGGGTTTGGTGGAGGCTGTTTGCCCAAGGATATTCGGGCTTTCCAGGATCGGGCCGAACAGCTCGGATTGGAGGAGGCGCTGGGCACCCTGTCGGAAGTGGATGCGGTCAATCAGCGTGCTCGCACCCGGGCGGTGGAGAAACTGGCCGGGGTGCTCAAGCTCAACGGCGCTCGCATCGCGGTGCTGGGTGGGGCCTTCAAGCCTGATAGCGATGATGTGCGGGATTCGCCGGCCGTGGCGGTGGCTCAGCAGCTGATCGATGCCGGGGCGCGGGTGAGTATGTATGACCCCCAGGCCGGGGAGAATTTACGCGTTGCACTACCACAGGCTCGAGTCCTCGATGATCTGGCCTCGTGCCTGGTGGAGGCCGACGCGGTGGCGGTGCTGACCGAATGGAAAGAATTCACCGAGGTGGATCCACGCACGATCGCACGGTCGATGACCGGCCGGATCGTGCTGGACGGCCGCAATGCGCTGGATATGGACGCGTGGACGGCTGCAGGATTCCACTACCTGGGGATGGGCCGCAGCGCTCAGACCCGCGAAAAGACAGCGAAGGAGGTTACCTCGTGACCAAGCCCGTGATTACCGCGGTGATTCCCGCGGCAGGATTGGGAACGCGATTCCTACCGGCCACGAAGGCCTTGCCCAAAGAGATGTTGCCGGTGGTGGATCGTCCCGCGATCCAGCACGTGGTCGAAGAGGCCGTGGATGCTGAACTGACCGACGTGTTGTTTGTGGTGGGTCGCAATAAGGACCCCCTGGTCAATCACTTCGATCGCGTGGCGGAACTCGAGGACACGCTGGAGCGCAAGGGGAAAACCGAGATGCTCGCACAGGTGCAGGCCATTACCGATCTGGCCACCTTCCACTATGTGCGACAGCGTGAACCGGCCGGGCTCGGGGATGCGGTCGCTCAGGCCGCTCACCACGTGCGTGGTGCGTCCTTTGCAGTGTTGCTCGGCGATGACCTGATCGATCAGGGCGGGGCGCTGTTGACCGAAATGTTGCAGGTCCACGAGCAGACCGGCGCCTCGGTGGTGGCGGTCCAGCCGGTTCCGGCCGAGCAGGTCAGCTCCTACGGTGTGATTGCTCCGGCCACGGAGGCTGATCCGTTGCTCACCCGTTATGGGCGGGAAGCACTGTGGGTGGACACCATGGTCGAAAAACCCGCCCCGGAGCAGGCGCCGTCTCAGTTGGCGGTGATTGGTCGGTATGTGCTCTCGCCGAAGGTCTTCGAGGTGCTCAAAGAGACCGGCACCGGTACCGGTGGCGAGATTCAGCTGACCGATGCGCTGGTGACCATGGCCGAGAATCCCGCCGCATACGGAGGAGTGGTCGCCGTGGTGCACCACGGTCGGCGCTATGACACCGGTAATAAGGTGGAATATGCCAAGGCGAACGTGGAATTATCGCTGAAACACCCCCAGTTGGGGCCCGAGTTGCGCGAGTGGTTGGTGGACTACGTGCACCACTTGCAGACACCGGAGGCAGACAGCAACGGTTCAGGAAACTCATAGGACGTTGTGGCGCGAGCCAAGGTGTCAGCGGTAGACAGTGCCGGCAACGGCATGTTTAGCATGGCACTATCCTTGATAACCAATCTTGAGGAGTGATCATGGGACTTGGAGATAAATTGAACGACCTGAAGAACCAACACGGCGATAAGATCAACGACGCTGTCGACAAGGCTCAGGACAAGTTCTTGGGTGACGACAACAACAACGACGACAAGAAGGACGCCAAGAAGAAATAAGTGATCGCGTGTTTCGGAAGCCGGCGAGAGATCTTCTCGTCGGCTTCTTGTTTTAAGCGGTGTTGCGTTGACCACGGCGGTGGCCACGAGCGGGTTAGTGGCTAGCTTCGAGCGCTCGCAGGGTCGAGGGCGCATAACCGGAGCCAAACAGCACCGTGTGAACCAGTAGCGGAACCAGCTGGAAGACCGGGATGAGGTCCTCATCGACCGGAAGATAGTCGTAGGACTCCCAGCACTCGGGGCCGAACCCTCCGAATAGCGCCATCATCGCCAGATCTTCCATCGGGTGACCCCAGTGCGCGGACGGATCGATCAACCAGGAATAGCCACGGCTATCCACTACCCGATTTCCAGCCCAGAGATCACCGTGCACTAATACCGGGATGGTGGCCGGGCCCAGACAGTCCTCGGTGATGCTGGTGGCCAACTCGAGTGCTCGATCTGGAAGTAGCCCCGCGGTGACGGCTTTCTGGGTCAGCGGAATCACCCGGCGGGTGATCAACGAGTCATACAGCGTATCGCAGGCGGTAAAATCCACTGGTTGGTCCCCCAAGAATCCTTGGGGCTGACGGTCCAGACCGCCGAAGTATCCCGGAGCGTCGGCCGCCGAGGTGCGGTGCAGGGTGGCCAGTTCGCGACCGAACTGCTTTTCTGGCTCGCCCACCGGTGACCCGGCCACGGTCGCATCGGCAATGCGGGTGATGGTCAATGAGGTATCGGTCAGCTCGAGGACCTCTGGCACCCGCGCACCGTAGGAGGCGAGTGCGGTGAGTCCGGCAGCTTCACGGGCGAAGAAACCTGCCGGGGCATCCGGACGGGATTTGGTGAAGACCTCGGGGTCTGATGTGCTCATTCGGCACCCTCCCAGATCTCGTCGATGCGGTCCTCGGCTAACAGTGCGACGAGATGATCGCAGGCATCTTCAATGACGTCATACATGTGCTCGAAGGCATCGCGCCCCTGACCGTAGGGGTCATCGATATCTCCGGGCTGGCGTCGGGCCAGTGTGCCGAGCCGAACCACGCGGTCAGTGTCGGCCAGGGCGTGAATATCGGCGACGTTCATACCGTCCATGGTGAGAACGAGATCGGCACTGGCAACCATCTCGGGATTCAGCTGAGTTGCGGTGGTCGCAAACTTGTAGCCACGCTCGGTGCCGACGTCCTGGGTGAGCACGTGTGGTGGCTCGCCGATGTGATAGCCAGCGGTGCCGGCAGACGAGACGGTGACGCCAGTGAGCCCCGCCTTGTCAATCTTGTCGTTCAATACGGCTTCGGCGGCCGGTGAGCGACAAATATTTCCGAGGCAAACGGTCATGATGTGCATGGCACCATCCTAAGACTTGAGGTCTGCCGGGTGGTGAGAGCGATCTTTATACTGGTGTGATGACTGCTGAACTGCGCATTCGCCCGGCCCGGACCTCTGATGTGTCGGCTATTCGTGCCATGGTGACTCCCTTGGCACACCAAAAAATCCTGTTGGATAAAGAGGCGGTGGCCTTCTACGAGGCGATTCAAGAATTCGTGGTCGCCGAAGATGCGAGCGGCACCCTGCTAGGTTTCGGCGCCTTGCACGTGATGTGGGAGGATTTGGCCGAAGTCCGGACTCTGGCCACGGCCCCGGAGGCTCGCGGTCGCGGGGTGGGATCACAGATCCTGGGGCAGCTAATTGAACGCGCCACCCGACTGGGTGTGGACCGGATCTTCTGTTTGACCTTTGAGACGACGTTTTTTGCCTCCCACGGGTTCGAGGTGATGGCGGATCAGAGCACGTTGGATCCGGAGATCTTTGCCGAATTGTTGCGCTCAACTGATGAGGGCGTGGCCGAGTTTCTGGATTTGGCGCGGGTGAAACCCAATACGTTAGGCAATACGCGCATGATACTGCACCTGGACCGCACAAATGATCACGCTCAAGGCTAAAACTGCCGGTGAATACCCGGTAAAAGCTTGTGAGCGTGGAATTAACTTGTTCTACTAAAAAATAAGCGATCGAAAGGAGAGATCATGAGCGCATCAGATAAGTTTGAAAACGCTGCCGAAGACCTGAAGGGTCAGGCTAAAGAAGGCATCGGTAAGGCCACTGGCGACTCCAAGACCCAGAACGAGGGTACTGCCGAGCAGCTGAAGGCCAACGCCAAGGACACCTTCGACAACGCCAAGGATAAGGTGGCCGACGGCTTCTCCTCGGCCAAGGACAAGCTCACCGGTAAGGACAAGTAAGCTGCGGATGCCTGACTTAGTGGCCGTTTCCTCATCGGGGAGACGGCCACAGGTATTTAAGGGAGTGTGAGGTACTGTTTGGTGGCGACGATCAGACCGTCGTGGAGCAGACCGGAGACACAGCGTTCCCACTGGCTGTCATCGGGGCAGTGGGTTCCCAGCTTGCCGGTTGCCGTCACCGCTGACCGTAGCTCGGCGCGGTCAACACTGTCGCGGGCGCGCAACAGACCCATAATGGCGCCACGCACCTGTCGGTCGGTGCCGTGCCAGGTCTGGCCGGTGGGCTGGTAGTCGGGATCGGGTTTTCCCGCTGCGATCCAGGCACATTCGGACAAGACCGGACAGGCTGCGCAGGAGGGCGAACGAGCGGTGCAGACCAGGGCGCCAAGTTCCATCACCGCTTTATTCCACTGATTCGCGGTAATGGTGTCGTCGGGCATTAGCTGTTGTGCGAGCCGTTTTTCCGCGGCCGTCAATGAGGTGTGGGGTAGCCCTTTACCGTTGACCAGTCGGGCATGGACGCGACGGATATTGGTATCGATCACGGTTTCAGGGATGCCGAAGGCGAAACTGGAGACTGCGGCGGCAGTGTAGTCACCGATGCCGGGCAGGCTACGTAGCTGTGCTGGGTCGGCCGGTACGGTGCCATGGAAACGTTCCACGAGAGCGGTGGCGGTGGATTGTAAACGTAGCGCCCGTCGTGGATAGCCGAGATTTCCCCAAGCGCGTAGCACCTCGGCGGTGGGTGCTTGAGCAAGGTCGGCGGGGGTGGGCCACCGGTGCATCCACTCGGTCCAGACCGGTAGCACGCGGACTACGGGGGTCTGTTGGAGCATCACCTCGGAGACCAGCACGCCCCAGGGGGAGCAGTCGGGTCGTCGCCAGGGCAGATCACGACCGTGGTGATCAAACCAGCGGGTGATCTTGTGGTGGAGAGCCGTGGTGTTCATCATCTTCTTTTTCTTGCCTCACTACAGTGGGTGCTATGGCTGAATCCTCCCGTCCGCATCCTCCCCAAGTGTATCGGCGTCGTCGCATCGTGGTGGGAACTATTGTGCTGCTCATCTTGCTGGGACTGGTGGCTTTGGGCGTCTGGATTGGCAGCCTGGTGTTTGGTGGGGATGATGAGCCGCAACAAAGTGCTCCACCCCCTCCGGGCGCGTCTGCATCGGTTAGTGGTTCACCGAGCGGATCGGCGAGTGCTTCGGCCAGTGCCTCCGGGGATACTCGCGAGTGTCGTTCCGGAGATGTGGCCGTGGAAGCGGTGACCGATCAGGACAGTTACGCTGCTGATGAGGATCCGGTTTTTGAGTTGCGAGTCACCAATACCTCGGACTCGGCGTGTCAGACCAATGTGGGATCCAGTCAGCAGGACTATGTGGTGTCCGAGGTGGCTGATGACGAGACCTCACCGGTGTTTGCGACCTCGTACTGTCAGGTCGAGCCCGATGACCAGGTGGAAACTCTTCAGGCTGGTCAGGCGGTGTCGTCGACGTTTACCTGGGAACGGATTGCCGCGGATTCGGAGTGCTCTGAGGTGGAGGACGATGTGCCCGATGGCACATACCAGCTGGTGGTCTCTCTCGGTGAGACGAGCTCTTCCCCCGCGACGTTCACCTTGACAGCCGAGGATGACTGATCATCCGGTGGGTGAGGTGCTCATCCCGTTGTCAGAGAGTTGCTGCGGGGTCACCTGCTGACAGGTGGGCATGGCCTGTTCGAATTCGGCGCGGGTCGCGAAAATCATGCCCAGGGCCTCTGGGAGCGTGGAGGCCTGGTAGACCAGGAATCCGGGTTCGGGTTGGAAAACGGTGTTTCGGCTGGCTGGGATGACCGCGCGGTTGAAGCCTAACCGGGTCGCTTCGTTAATGCGACGCTGGATCCCGGGCACGGGGCGGAGTTCGCCGGTGAGCCCGACTTCGCCAAAGGTCACGAGCCCGGGGTCCACAGCCCGGTCGGTCGCCGAGCCGGTCAGCGACGCGGCAACGGCCAAGTCCGAGGCCGGTTCGCTAATGCGGATCCCGCCCACGGTGGAGACATAGACATCCCGTTTGGCAGCGGTGATGCCCATCCGGCGTTCGAGTACCGCGAGCAACATGTTGATCCGAGACGTCTCCATACCTGAGACGGTGCGTCGGCCGGAAGAGGTTTCCGTCTGTGCCAGAAGCGCCTGGATCTCGGTGAGCAGGGGACGATGACCTTCCAGGCTAACGCTCATGGTGGTGCCTGCGATGGTGGAGTGCCAGGAATTGGTAAATAACCCCGAGGGATCGGTCACGGAGGTGATCCCGTGGTCATCGAGCTCGAAGCACCCGACTTCGTCGGTGGAACCATACCGGTTTTTGACCGCCCGGATCATGCGCAACCGGGAGTGCCGGTCCCCTTCAAAAGTGCACACCACATCCACGAGATGCTCCAAGACCCGGGGGCCGGCGATCGAGCCCTCTTTGGTGACATGGCCGATCAGGATGGTGGCGATGTTGCGGGTCTTGGCCATATTAATCATCGCAGATGCGACCTCACGGATCTGGTTGACCCCTCCGGCGGTGCCGTCAACGTCGGCCGATTCCAATGTTTGCACCGAATCGAGAATGACCACGTCTGGGTCGACCGTTTCAACTTGTCCCAGCGCGTGGCCCAAATCTGTTTCCGCGGTGAGATACAGGGTCTCGGAGACCGCAGTAATTCGATCGGCACGCATTCTGACCTGGGCGGTGGATTCTTCGCCCGTAATATAAAGGACTCTGGCCGGGTGGCCATCCGGCCGGGTCATCTGGGTGAGCTGGTGGCCGAGAGTTAGCACCAGCGTAGATTTGCCGATACCGGGTTCACCGGCCAGGAGCACCACACCACCGGCAATCAGGCCACCGCCGAGCACCCGATCCATTTCAGGCAAGCCAGTGGGTTGGTGACGGGCCAGCGTTGCGTCGATATCCGAAATTTTTCGGGCTCGTTGTGCGGTGGAGATCGTACTGACCTGAGTGCGCGGGGTGCTGGTCTCCGCTCCAGATTCCACCACGGTGCCCCAGGCCTGGCACTCACCACAGCGGCCCACCCATTTGGCGGTCATCCACCCGCACTCGGTGCAACGATACGCGGGTTTACGTGTCTTGGAGCTCATAGGGGCAAGCCTACTGGGCCCGAGGGGACAAGATTAGAGCTTGGGCAAAAACTCCGAGGCTTCCCGTTCGGGCACTCCGGTGGCTTGAATGAAATCGACCATCATGGGCCGAGCCAACATCACGAGCGCTTCGGCTTGGAGATCACCGCCGGCTAGGTGGGAAGGCACGAGTCGCTGGGTGGCGGAGACAAAGGCCTCACGGGCGACCGCTAAGGAGCGACGCCTGCCGGGTAGTGCCGGTTCGGAGAGACAACGTCCCATGATCGCGACGGCTTCTGCGGCTTCATCAAACCAGTCGGCTAGTTCCGTGAACTGTTCATCGGTGAGCGAGGATTCATCGATGACGGTGATCAGTCGTCGGGTCACCAATCGCAACGAGCCCAGAGCCAAGTCGGTCTTGGCGGCGGTGTCTTGGGTGCCAGCTAAGAGTTCACGGGAGGTTTTCGCGGTCGGAGAGTAGGTTGCCAACTCTTGGGATGCCCGCAACGATTGGTAGACGGCATTCATCTGGGTTTGGGTATTGCGGGCGGCCACCAGCGTCATCCACGCTTCGCGAGAATCCTGGGCCCTCAGGGCCTTGGAACAATTCTGGAAAATTTCCGTGACCGTAGAGTACAGCGTATTGAAGTCCTTCACCGTGGCTCCGCGAAGATTCTTGGGCATGATCATGGTGACGACCAAGGCAAATACGCCACCGACCACCGCGTCGAGACTACGGGTAAATGGCCCACCCTCTGGTAGCGGTAAGAGCACCACCAACACCGCTTGCAGGGACATCTGGGTGGTGAAAATGACCCCGTTATCCAGAAAGCGGGCAATAATGATTGACACGAAGACCACCAACAGTGCCTGCAGATATCCCTGCCCCAGGAAAATCTGCATCAGATCGCCAATCAAAATGCCCAGGGTGCACCCGATGGCGATCTCCAAGACTTTGCGCAGTCGGGTATCGCCTCCAAAACCGAGCGCGATCAAAGTCGCAGTGGAGGCAAATAACGGGTTGGTGTGACCCAAAACCACGCTCGCGAACGCATAGGCGGCCACCGCAGCAATCGCTGAGGTGGCTGCCGGCATCACGGCGGCCCGGGACCGGGCGAATCCGGCTACCGCGCGACGGCGTAAAAAACGCCCCAGCGACCGCAGAGATTCGGAGAACCGTTCGGGAAGCTGGGACACAGACATCATGGACTCTAGGGTATCGGTATTTCGTGGCCCGGCGATATCACCCACAGCACCCCGTCGGGTGGCCTATCACTAGGGACTATGAGATTAAGACCACATCCGAAAGCCCATATCTCCGGAATAGTTTACCTATTGTTCACTCAGTTAGATTTCGCATGTAACTTCCGGGCGGTAGCTTGATCGATGGTTCGAGGGTCGCACTCTAACTCTTGTGACCTATGCGTCGCATAGACGCGAATCATCTCGAAACATGTCATCGACTCGAAAGAGGCATAGAAGTGAAGCTTCGTCGTTTTGGCCGCGCAATGGCCGCACTGTCCATTTCCGCCCTCGCTCTGACCGCTTGCGGTGCTGACAACGAAGGCGATAATGAGAACGCTGACAACGGTTCGTCTGAAGAAGGCGACCTGCTGACCATCGGCTCGGGTGAGCTGATCGGTGGTGGCGCTTCCTCGCAGGACTCCGCTATGACCGCTTGGGCAACCGGCATCAACGAGACCAATCCTGACCTGACCGTCAACTACGACCCAGTGGGCTCCGGCTCCGGTCGTGAAGGTTTCCTGAACGGTCAGTACTCGTTCGCTGGCTCCGATGCTGCTATGGATACTGATGAGCAGGAACAGGCAGCTGAGATCTGCGGTGACGCTGGCGTGTTCCACGTTCCGGCCTACATCTCCCCGGTTGCCCTGGCCTTCAACCTGGAGGGCATCGACACCATCAACATGGATGCTGACACCATCGCCAAGGTCTTCACCGGCGAGATCTCCAAATGGGACGACCAGGAGATCGCTGACCAGAACGAAGGCGTTGACCTTCCGGACATCCCGATCACTGTGGTGCACCGTTCCGATGATTCCGGTACCACCGAGAACTTCACCGAATACCTGGCTGAAGCTTCCGACAGCTGGGACCAGGAGCCCTCCGATGCATGGCCTTCGGACTACACCGGTGAATCCGCTCAGAAGACCTCCGGTGTTGTTGACCTGACCTCCGGCACCGAAGGTGCTATCACCTACGCCGACGCTTCTCAGGTCGGTGACCTGGGTACCGTTGCTGTCGGTGTTGGTGAGGAGTATGTCGAGTACTCCCCGGAAGCTGCTGCTAACGCTGCGGAAACCGCTGAGGAAGATCCCGATGCTGAAGGTGCACTCGAACTGGACCGCGAGACCGAAGAGTCCGGTGTGTACCCGATCGTGCTGATCTCCTACCACATCTTCTGCCACGAATACGACAACGAAGACACTGCTAACCAGGCTAAGAACTTCGCTGCCTACGTGGTCTCCGAAGATGGTCAGAACACCGCTGCTGACTCGGCCGGTTCCGCTCCGATCTCCGACGCCACCCGTGATGACGCCATGTCGCGCATCGAAGGCATCGGTGTTCAGGGCTAAGTTCCTGCCTCTCTGAGCGGGTACCGCTGAGAGACATATCTTGAAGTGTGCAGTCGTTGGTGGTTGTCTCAGCCGATGTGTGCCTGGGAAACCAGGGCGCATTGATACGACAACCGCCGACGACTGCATCATTGTGTGCACCGGAAGCTTGTGATTCTCGTCTCCGCAGCCACATATCACTAACCACCACAATTCAGGAGAGGTATCGTGTCCAGCACTGCACCTGAGAAAAACCAGGATGGACCGGGCCCAGAGAAGCAGAATGAACCACGAGCCACGAATTCGGGCTCAGTCGCCGGGGATAAGGTCTTCTTTGGGCTTGCTATTGCCGCCGGTATCATCATTCTTCTCGTTCTGGCCTTCGTGACAACCTTTCTGGTCATTGAAGCCCTGCCGGCTCTGTGGCCTGAAGTTTTCTCTGACCAAGATTCCATTCAAAGCGCTGATAACTTCTGGGAATATGTCTGGCCGTTGATGGCCGGTACCCTGATGGCATCGGCTCTCGCTCTGCTCATCGCCACCCCGATCGGCGTTGGCGTTGCGCTCTACATCTCCCACTACGCACCGCGTCGTATCGCTACCACCGTCGGTTACGTCATCGACCTGCTGGCCGCTATTCCCTCGGTTGTCTACGGTGCCTGGGGTATGACCTTCTTGGCACCGTTGTTGGTTCCCATTTACCAGTGGCTCGATGAGTATCTGGGATTCATTCCGCTGTTCGCCGGTGATGACAATGTGACAACCACTGGTCGTACACTGGCGACCTCCGGTGTTGTGTTGGCGGTGATGATTCTTCCCATCATCTGCTCGCTGTGTCGTGAAATTTTCGTGCAAACCCCGACCTTGCACGAAGAAGCCGCACTGGCTCTCGGTGCGACCCGCTGGGAAATGATCAAGATGACCGTGTTTCCCTTCGCCCGTGCCGGTATCGTCTCCTCGGTCATGCTGGCGTTGGGTCGTGCCCTTGGTGAAACCATGGCCGTGACCATGGTGCTGTCTGCTGGTGGGTTCTCGTGGTCGATGGTCACCTCGGGCAAGAACGCCACCATCCCCTCGGAGATTGCGCTGAACTTCCCCGAGGCCTTCGGAATGCGCCAGAACGAGCTGATCGCCGCCGGTTTGATGCTGTTCATCATCACCCTGATCGTGAACATGACAGCTCGCTGGATCGTCAACCGTCACAAGGAATTCTCGGGAGCTAACTAATGAGTACTACACAATCCCCAGATACCCGAAAGAGAAAGTCCTCGAAAAACGCACTGACGAAGGGTCAGAAGCCGTCGTGGACCTGGATGGTTGTTGCGGCGGCCGCCCTGGTTGTTGGTGCGGCACTGTCTGCGCTGCTCTTCGAGAGCTTCAGCGTAGTCGCGTGGATCATTTTCGCAGCGATCGTGTACGTGATCGCCATGTTTATCACCACCTACTCGTTGGAGAATCGCCGAAAGGCAACCGACGGGTTGTGGACCAACTTGGTGTGGTTGGCCTTCCTCATCGCGCTGGTGCCGCTCATCTCTGTGATTGTCACAGTACTGGGCAACGGTCTGCCAACACTGATCAACAATCCGGAAATCCTGACCAATGACATGAAGGGTGTCGCCGGGGCCGACGATATTTCCACTGTTGAAGAAGGCACCTCACTCGCCGGTGGTATTCTCCACGGTCTGGTCGGTACCTTAATGATCACGCTGGCCTCGACGATCATTTCGGTGCCGATCGGTTTGCTGGCTTCGATCTACCTGGTGGAGTACTCCAACGACAACTGGTTCGCATCGTTGATCCGGTTCTTCGTAGACGTGATGACCGGTATCCCCTCGATTGTTGCCGGTCTATTCGCCTTCGCTGGTGTGACGCTGTTTATTCAGACCTTCATCTCCGAGTCGCCTTCGGCGTTGCAGCAGGCCAAGACCGGTTTCACCGCGGCCATCGCGCTATCGGTGCTGATGATCCCGGTTGTGGTCCGTTCGACCGAAGAGATGCTACGTGTGGTTCCCAACGAGCTACGCGAAGCCTCCTACGCGCTGGGTGTGCGTAAATGGCGCACCATTGTCAAGGTGGTGATCCCCACCGCGATCTCGGGTATTGCTTCGGGTGTCACGCTGGCAATCGCTCGCGTGACCGGTGAGACCGCACCGATCCTGGTGAACGCAGGTTTCGCGACAAATGTCAACTGGAACCTGTTCGATGGCTGGATGACCGCACTGCCGGTGTACATCTACCGGCAGCTGACGGAGCCGACAGCTCCGTCCCACTCCGACCCCTCGCACGCTCGTGCGTGGGCCGGCGCGCTGGTGCTGATCGTGATCGTGATGCTGTTGAACCTCATTGCCCGCATTGTTGCCAAGGCCTTCGCCCCGAAGACCGGCAAGTAATACTGACCTTTAGACTCGTAAGTCTTCAAGAGAGGACCACAAACATGGCAAAGCGTCTAGACGCTATCGATGTGAACGTCTACTACGGCGACTTCTTGGCCGTGGAGGGCGTGAACATCAACATTGAACCCCGCTCGGTAACTGCGTTCATCGGCCCTTCCGGTTGCGGTAAGACCACCTTCCTGCGCACCATCAACCGGATGCACGAGGTGCTACCTGGTGCTCGTGTTGAGGGTGAGATTCTGCTCGATGGCGACAATATCTACGGCAACGGTGTTGACCCGGTGACCGTGCGCACCATGGTTGGTATGGTGTTCCAGCGCCCGAACCCGTTCCCGACCATGTCGATTCGGGAGAATGTGCTGGCCGGTTACAAGCTCAACGGTTCGCGACTGTCCAAGTCTCGCTCCGATGAAATCGTGGAGCGCTCGTTGACCGGTGCGAACCTGTGGAACGAAGTCAAGGACCGTCTTGACCGCCCCGGTTCCGGTCTGTCCGGTGGTCAGCAGCAGCGTCTGTGCATCGCCCGCACCATTGCGGTCGAGCCCGACGTGATCCTGATGGACGAGCCCTGTTCAGCTCTGGACCCGATCTCCACCCTGGCTGTGGAGGATCTGATCAACGAGCTGAAGAGCGACTTCACCGTGGTAATTGTGACCCACAACATGCAGCAGGCTGCTCGTGTGGCTGATAGGACCGCGTTCTTCAACATCCAGGGCACCGGCAAGCCCGGTAAGCTCATCGAATACGATGAGGCGAACGTGATCTTCAACAACCCGTCTAATAAGCAGACGGAAGACTACGTCTCTGGTCGCTTCGGCTAGAACGCACTGTGGTTAGTGAGCATCGGCGTCAGGAGGTTTCCTCCTGGCGCCGATGTGCATCCCGCTCCTTTTTCCAGCGACGCAACGCCACAATGGTCAGCACGATGACCACGATCCACGCCACGACCACCAAAGCGCCGTGGAGGAAATCCGGGGTGGCAATAAAGCCCCCGATGGCCGCCAAAGAAACTTGGCCGGGAATCAGCGCGAGCCCGGAGGCCGTGACAAACACGCGCTGACTAATGCCGAAGACCCCGGCTCCATAGTTCACCGGCCAATAGGGGAAGCCGGGCAGCAGGCGTAACGTAAACACCGCTTCAAAACCGGCACCATCGAGATGACGTTGAATCGATTCCGCCCGGGACCCCAGCAGTTTCAGCACGGTGGAGCGTCCTAAACCGCGGGCAATCCAGTAGGCGCCCCAACATCCGAGCATCGCGCCAATGATGGACAGGATACTGCCGAGAATTCCGCCGAAGAGTAGCCCTCCGGCCACCGCCATAATGGTGACCGGGATCGGGGTCAGTGCCACGAGGGCGTAGGCGCCGATAAAGATCACGATGGCCGCCCAGCCAAAGGAGGAGATCTGGGCTTGGAGTTCTTCCAGGTCTGGGAGCCGAACGTTGAAGGCCAGCCAGGTCATCACCAGGATGACAACGACCAGGGCGCCGTTTTGGAGCCAGCTTTCCCAGGGCGGACGGTCCGATTGACCGCTGGATTGCTGTGAGGTGTCGTCAGATGCCACAGAGAGTACTCTACGGAATTTCTGGATAGTGCGAGTGGATTCACCCAGAAGAGTTGGAGGATGCCGGGTCGGGAACGCCTCACGGCGCGTGGCCGCTCGAAGCGGCAAAATGTTTGGAGCCCGGGGGTTACCGCGACCCGACACCTAGTTAACATTCTGCCCCTTCGGCCCAAGGGTTGTCCAATACTGCTGTGGTTCTTAGTCCCACAGTGGGGAGAAACCTGCGGTGACCAGTAAGGCGGTGGCGCCACAGAGCACGACCGTCAGGACGTAGTAGATCCCGATGCGACCGGCTTGAGGCCAACGGACCGAATGGTGGCGTTGGTTGTGGCCGGCACCGACAACGGCACCGGCGGTGGTGAGTGAGGATGACAGTGGTAGTTGCAGGCCGAAGGCACCACCGATCAGCAGTGCCGCGGAGGTTAGTGAGGCGATCGAGGAACGCAACGGGTCAATGGTGACTAAACGCTCGGTGAGCGTATGGGCGATACGCCAACCGCCCAGGAAGGTGCCAGCGACCATGCAGACCGCGGTGGCAACGGGAATCCACCACGTGGCGCCCACCTGTAGCCCAGCCAGGGGGAGAGCCACCACTGTGATGGCGTAGATCCGGGCTCCGTATTGGATCCCGTGACCCAGTGCGTTGGCCGCGCCGGTGACCGCCAGAGTCATCCGTGCTCGGGGATTGACGGTGGACGGATTCGAGTCCCGGGCTAGCCAGAGTGCGGGGAAGGTTAGCAACCAAGCGAATAGTCCACCGGCCAGTGGTGAGGCGATCAGAGAGATTAGCAACGCCCAGGTGGCCGGGCTCATCGTTGACCAGTGGATGTCGTGGCTTCCGGTGAGCACCATGGCGAGTCCGGCGCCGAGGAGTCCTGCGGTGAGTGCGTGGGATGAGGAGGATGGGACGCCACGAGACCAGGTCAAAATGCCCCACGCTAAAGCGGTCGCCAGTGCAGCGGCAATGCCGAGCAACCCCAGCGGGCCTTCGGGGAAGTGGACACAGAATTCTTCCACCGCGAAGTCGATCAGTAAGGCCCCGAGAATCACGCCGATGACACGCATCGCTGCGGTGAGTAGTAGCGCACGGAAGGGGGTTAGGGCCCCGGAGCGTACCGGCAGGGCAATGGCATTGGAATTGTCGTGGCCGGAGAGCATGACCAGGAAACTCGCACCCAGTAGGGACACGAGGATGAGAAAGAAAACGGTATCGGGACTCAAGGGTTTAGGACTCCCGAACCAAAACTTGGCCGAGTGCGACGATGACCTGACGCACTGCTTCGAAGGCATCGCCCAGTCCCAGGGCTACTTCGCGTTGACGGTAGTAATGCCGCGCCAGCAATTCGGAGGCATCTTGGAGTCGCCAGCTCAGTAGCACTCGTTCGGCACGGTGGCCGAGGCGCTCCAGTTGAATCCAGGTGACCTCGAGCTGATCAAAATCCGTCAGTTGTGCCATGGCTGCTTTGAGCAAGTCGGATTGGCGGTCCAAGATTTCGAGGACATCCATGGCGGCGGTCGGCAGACGGTAGGACCGCGACTGATGAATGATCGATCCAACCAGGCAGGTGCGTTCGATGGCTCTGTTGAGGCCGTTAGAGATCAGGTACAGGTCTTGGCGGGGCAACGGTGTGACGAACGCGGAGCGCAAGCTGGTCAACAGGGCCATATGAAGGGAGGTGGCCCGTGAGTCGAGGGCTCCGAGCTGGGTATCGAGCTCTTCGGCGGCGTCGTGGCTGGCCCCGAAGAGCTGAGCTAATACATCCACCGACTGTTCAAAGGCGTCGGCCATGGACTCGAGATGGTCCAGTGCCGCGGATTGAGAAGAGAGCAGTCGAGTGAGAGAAGGCTTCATGTCGGCTGAGGATACCCTGTGAAGGTAAACAAGCTTATTGTGAGGCGGTCATGACGCTACGAGCGGTCATCATCGTCGAAGGCGCCGGCTCGATACAGTGAGGCCGAGGCGTCGAGTTGTTCGGCGGTGGTGAGCATTCTGCGTGAGCGTTGCACCATGGCTCGGGCCTGGGCCGGGTGACCGGCGTCCAGATGCTCGGCGTGGTGTGCCATGCCCAAACTAATAATGCGCGCGTAGGCGGCCGCACGGTTGAGAGCGACGGCAAAGTCGCCGGAATACACCCCGGTCAAAATCTGGGAGGTCAGCGTCGACAGATCCTGGGCGGTGGGTGGTTCCACGGCACCGGCAATCACCCGGGAGACCTGGGCCTGATAGCCCGCGCGGTACCAGGCGGCCCATTGTTCCCCGTGTTGCTGGGTGCCTTGCTGCAGAGCATAGAGTCGCCACAGTGTGCCACCCAGGGTATGAGCCGGAGCATCCGACCAGAGCTGGGCCAGGGTATCCATGCCCACCTCATCGACGAGATCCACCAGTTTCTCCACTGACTGGTCGTCGTCGGCGTCCGTGTCTTGCCCGCCGGTCACCAGCGCGTGGGCGAGGGACTCGGCGGCTTCAGCCACCTGTTCGGCATCCGGGCCACTGTGAATCTGGTCAAATATCTCTGGCGAATACAACACGGGTTTATGGAATGACACCGTAGCGATCCATCCTTTCGATCAGATTGACGAAACTATCGGAGGGCAGTCAGGGGCCTTGCCGAGAGTGCAACGCCGAAACCAGTTTAAAACTTCCAGACACTTTGCGTTAGACTATTCTTCGGTCTTATCCAAGACCCGGGCCTTTAGCTCAGTTGGTAGAGCATCGGACTTTTAATCCGCAGGTCGAGGGTTCGATCCCCTCAGGGCCCACCAACCTCGGCACCGAATGCCACAACAAGAGGGGTGGCTCCCCGGAACCGCATGTCCTCAGCAAACTCAGGCACCGTAACCGGCATGCTTGGGAGTGAAGTGGCCCGCCAGTGACGAATGATGGGTACCCTAAAACCCGTCAAAATACACCGCATAGTGGGAGGCGCACCCCGGGTTGAACAGCGACCCACAGTCCGGACACCGGCTGGCTTCGGTATATTGCGCGACGGTCATCAGCTTCGCGCAGACACCGCACAGTACGGCAGGTTCGTCGAAACGGTTGCGCGGCCACGGTTGCCGGGCGTGATCAACGGTGTCGTCGTGGCACTGGAAGCACGGCCAGAAGGCCTCGTCGCAGCACCCGAAGCGTAGTGCGATGATGTCGAGGTCGGTGTGATAGTGCACGCACCGGGTTTGTTCGTCGACCATCGGACCGCGGACGTGCTCACGGGGATCACAGGTCATGTTCTGACCCTAGGGGCGAGACTCTTGCAGGGTCAACGTGCCAGCGGGTAAATCTTGTGAGCATGACCAACTCGCCCCAGTCTGTGACGGTGTTCTTTCCGGTGGTCGTCTCCGGTGTCGCTCGACTCAGTCCGTCGTTTGTGCGCGTTAGTTTCAGCGCTGATACGGATCCGAGGGCACTGGCCGGGGGGTATCGGCTAGCCGAGTATGGCGACCCCGGTTTTGACCAGCGGATCAAGATTTTCTTCCCGCAAGAAGGGGTGGCAGATCCCCGGGAGTCCTTGGCAACGATTCCCACCGGCGAGGGGTGGTTTGCCGCCTGGCGCCACCTTGACCCGGACCATCGTCCGACGATGCGCACCTACACCACCCGTGCGGTCCACCGCGATGCCACCACGGGTGAGGTCGTGGTGGATGTGGACATGGTCTATCACGATCCGCTCGGGCCAGCCGCCCGCTGGGTCCGTGACGTGGCGGTGGGGGACCCGGTGGTATTGCTGGGGCCGAATACCGATCACCCGGGGCCATTGACCGGCATGGATTTTGTGCCGCCGGCCCAAACCGACCGGTATCTGATCGCCGGGGATGAGACCGCGGTTCCGGCCATTGCTCGCATTCTGGAGGACCTGCCGTCTTACGCGCGCGGTACTGTCGTGGTGCAGGTCCCGCATCCCGAGGATGCGGGTTGTGTAACCTGTCACCCCGGATTTCAGGTGCACCTCGTCACTGTGGCGGAAGAGCAACCGGCTGGGTCTTCGCTGTCTGATAAGACGGTGGCGGTAGCTCGCGAGCTGGTAGAGCAGATCGGGGACCGGACGGCGGTGGAACTGACCACTTCAGACCTCGTTGACGACGCGGACGAGCTCACTGGTGATGAGCCGGTGGTATGGGTGGTACCGCGTACCGCCAGGGGTGGGGCGGCGCTGAAATATACCCCACTCTACGTCTGGTTGGCCGGTGAAGCCGGCACCATCACCACGATCAGACGTCAGCTGGTCACTGAGCTGGGCATTGACCGACGTTCGGTGGCCTTTATGGGCTATTGGCGTCGCGGACGAGCGGAGAGTTGAGCCTGCTAGACAAAGTTGACCAACAGCACGTAGCTGATGGTCCCGCACGCGATCGAGATCAGGGTCTTACGCCCAAAAAGCAGGTGGGAGGCCACCGTTACCCCAGCTGCGATGGTGGGTTTCCACCAGCGCGCCGGGTCATCGGTGATGGTTCCGGTGAAGATGGACAAGGCCAGAATCAGCAAGATGCCGGCCGGCATCCACAGGGCCATGATCGCCACGAGTTGGGAATTGCGCAGTGGCCTCAGCAATGCGAAAGGCAGCGCTCGCAGGGTGAACGTGATCGCCAAGATCACCACGAGGAGCCCGATGAGGTATCCGGTCGGTGGCATCGCCTCGCCGGTAAGGAGGTTACTGGCTAACAAAGCGGTCACCTCGTCGGGTTTTTGCGACTAGGTAGCGGATGATCAGTAGCATCATGAACGTGATCAGAGCCGTGAACAGCATCTGGTCGGGGGTGATCAGCATCGCGACGGCGAAGGAGGTCCCGGCCAGTAACAGTGAGGGCACCTGGGCGGTTGAGCGCACCGCATCCAAGGTGAGCGTAATGAACAGCGCACACAGCGCGAAGTCGAGCCCGGCGATTTGGCCGGGAATCAGAGCACCCAACAGGGCTCCGGTGAGCCCACCGACAACCCAATAGATCTGCAGGCATACTTCCAGAGCGATCAGTCGTGGCCCGGTCCATCCGGTGGGATGGGCGACGGTGATGGCGTAGGCCTCATCGGTCATCGCATACATGGCATAGATCTTGGCCACCGGATTTTTCACCACGTGCAGTGGGAAGGAAAAGGCGTAGAACACGTGCCGAAAGTTGACGAACAGGGTGGTCAGCCCCACGGTGAGCAGTGCGGTGGTGTTGACCAGCATCTCGATCATGAGAAATTCCAGCGACCCGGCGTATCCGGTCAGCGACAGCGCGGGGGCGACCCAGGCAGCCAGACCGGATTGGGTCACGAGTAACCCGAAGGCCATGCCCAGCGGAAACAGGCCGAAGCCAACCGCCACCGAGAGTCGGGCACCCTGGATGATCTCGGCCCCGGTGCTCGGGTTCGAGTCAGTGGATTCGTGGCCGGTGGTGCTCATTCCAATATCGTGTCACATTGACCACATCCGATACCACCGTTCCCGGGTAGGCAAGGGGACATAATAGGTCATCTAGCGGGGTGGTTTCGCGCTCGTGCGAGGGCTTCGATAGATTCGAGACGCACCTATGACGCCGCAGGCTCACACCGAAGGAGGAAATCGACCGTGCCCGTCTCCCCACGCAATGACGCTGTTCGTCCCTCGGGGATCCTCATGGTGTTGGGGTCGTGCTCCTCCCTGCAGTTCGGTGCCACCGTGGCGATGCAACTGTTCCCTGCGATCGGCTCCTGGGGCACGACCACATTGCGTTTGGCGCTGGCCTGTGTCATTCTGTTGCTGGTCTTGCGCCCTCGGTTCTGGGGGTGGACGAAGACGCAGTGGACCTCGGTGATCTGGTTTGGGCTCGCCCTAGGCGGGATGAACGGCTTCTTTTACTCCGCGATCGATAAAATCCCGCTGGGTGTGGCCGTGGCCTTGGAATTCACCGGCCCCCTGGTGCTGTCAGCCATCATGTCGCGGGCCCGTCGCGACTTGATCTTTGTTGGTGCCGCAGCCTTGGGCATGGTGCTGCTCGGGGTGGAGTCCAGTTTTGGTGCGGCAAGCTTCGACCCGCTCGGGGTGGCCTTCGCGTTGATCGCCGGTGGATTCTGGGCGTTTTACATTATTTTCTCGGCCCGCACCGGCCAACTGGTGCCCGGTGGCGGAGGCCTGGCCGTGGCGATGGGGATCGGTGCGCTGGTGGTGTTGATTCCGGGTGCGCCCGGAGTCGCCGAAACCGCGGTTCGCCCGGAGCTGTGGCTGTTGGTGCTCGGTACGGCACTGTTGTCCTCGGTGGTGCCCTATTCGCTGGAATTGGCCGCCCTGCGGCGGATTCCGACGCCGGTGTTCTCGATCTTGCTGAGCCTGGAGCCGGTGGTGGCTGCGGTGATCGGTTGGTTCATGCTGGACCAAACCTTCGGCTGGTTGCGCGCGGCTGCCTTTGGTCTGGTGATTGTGGCTAGTGCAGGCATTACGCGCAGTCAGGCCCGGCCCCGCCCGGAGTCCTTCGATGAGGAGAAACCGGTATCGCGCCATCGCGGTGGTGAAACAGCCTAGACTAGTGCTGGAGTATGCCGTGACTGTGCCCATCGAAAGATCGTTATGACTGCCACTTTGCCACCTGCCCGCTACCGTCGCGGCGCTGTGTGGGTACTGGTGGCCGTGATGACGCTGTTCACGGTGGTGCTTTCTGCCTGCGGGGTCAGTGTTGAATCCCAGCTGGAGTATCGTCAGGACGGGAGCGGTCAGCGCATCCTCCAGGTCGAGATTCCGGACGAGGTGTTTGACGAGACCGACCCGAATCAACGACAGGTCATCGAAGATAGTATTGAGACCCATCGCCCCGACCCGCTGATCTTTGACGGGATTGCCCACAACCCTGGCACGAGCGCGGTGGCAGAATTCCGCCTGGATTTCGCTTCCCTGGATGACTATCAAGGCCAGGTCAATCAGCTCCTGCACGCCTCTGACTACGCCGGTAGCACCGAGATCGAGGCCGAGATCTCTCACGGCACGCTCACCGACACCTGGGACATCAACGAGCCCTTTACGGTTGCGGATCTGCTTGGCTGGCTACCGGCTGGGCTGGAAGCCGATGGCGTGGTGACCGGCTCGCAACGCCAACAACTCGCCGACGGGTTGCAAAATGGGGCCACCAATGAGCTGGTGATCGACGGGGAGCAGTACGCTTCCGAGGATGACCAACGCCTGCAGGTCAGCGGGGAAGAGTCCTTCGGCTATGACCGGGTCGAGGTGGATCTGACGGTGACCGAATCCGGACCCATCGTCGGTGAGATCCGGCTACACGGTGGCTCCGGGGGAGAAACCGGCGACCAGCGACGCGCTGAGTTCCTCGACCAAGCGCCCGAGCGGCTCGCCATGGACGGGGTCTCTGATGTGCATCTCGAACACGGCCACGACCAGCTACGTTTCACCGCCGCGGACTTGTCGACCGCCGGTGAACTCGTGGCAGAGTTCGTGGGTAACGCCGAACTGGGTCTGCAGGTCAGCGACCAGGCAGTGGATGACAACCATTCCGAATTCACCGTGACCGGCCAGAATATCCAGTGCGGTAGTACGTGTCAGGCCTCCGAGAACGCGGTGACGTTCTCGCTACGGCTACCGGCCGACTACCGGCTACAGTCCGATACCTCCACCTCAGCCAGCAGCACCGAGCTGTCGGGAGACTTTAGCCAGGTCTATCTGCGGGAACGCATCGTGGAATCCCTCCACGTGGAGACCTCACTGGGCATGACCGGGTCGGTGGACCAACGCTACGAGCTCACCTTGGTCGAGGACCCCAGCGACTCCGGGGTCCAACACCTGAAAGACGCCCTGGAAGCCGTGGCGCTGGACGAAGAACACCGAGACGGCCAGACCCTGCTGAGCTTTAGCCTCGCCGGATCCGACGCCGCACAGCTGTCGGAACGGCTCGAAGAGATTGCCCCGGGTGCCCACCTGTCCCGCCAGAACGACGCCGGGCTGATATGGCCCAACTACACGCTGCGCGCAGACCTCTGCCCACTACTGGGCAGCATTCCGGCCGGGGTTGAGCAACCAGTGACCCACACGGTGCGCCTGCCGTGGATGCACCGTAGCGTGACCGTTGATGACCAGGGGTCCGAACAGGGGGCCGAGATCGAGCTGACCGGTGACCAGGCGCTGACCTTCACCGCCGGACTGACCGGCCCCACGGTTCTGGGGGCGACGTTACTGGTGGTCATCGCGGTGTTGGTCCTGGTTGCGGTGATTCTGCCACTGATCATTACCACCATCCGGTCACGTCGCGCCCGCCGAGCGGCCGAAACCCGCCCCATGGTGGATCCTGGTCCACCGCTGATGGCAACAGCGAATACGACCGGGCCGACCAATGCAGGCATCACCACACCGTTGGTGCAACGGCCCTATCCGGACGAACAATATCCCGACACTTCACTACCCGACCCCGCGCGGCTCGAGCAGTTCGACGATGAGAAGGGCGACGATCGTGGCTAAGTCTCCGCAGTTGGTGCCGGAAGCACTCGAAACTCCCGGCGAGCTCACCTCCCGCCGGCCACTGAAGGACCCCGCAGTGATCATCGCGATCATCACCGTCGCACTTGCGGTGCTGGCCGGCGTGAGCCAGCTGATGGCCGAAGTCACCGCAGCGTCCGGGTGGAACGTGGCCAGCATCGTGGCCTCGGTGGCCGGCATCTTGCTGGCCGCGACCCGTTTTGCGGTCTCAGCTGCCGCCCATGGTGTGGTGGGGCGACTTACCGACGATGTGCTGGCAGCCCTGGCGGTCATCCTCTGCGCTGCCGCCGGTGAGCCGGTGGGTGCGGTCTGGCTGACTGCCGGCTATTTGGTGGTCCGGACCTTTCTCTTACGTCGGTGGGACCACGTGCTGGTGCACTTCCAACGCCTTGCGGACCTTGAATCCCCGGGTCCGGATCACACGGTGGTCACTCGGGCACAGCTTAAACGTTCCCGCGTGGTGCGACGAGTCGACCGATGGGCCGAACGCGCCCGTCGGGTGGCCGTGATGTTGGCAGTCGTCATCGTGCTGTGGGGATTCTGGATTGAACACCCCACCTTTTGGGCTCCGGTGGCCAGCGTCGTGCTCCTGGTGCTGTCCCCGGCGGCGATCACCGCTGCCAGCTGGCTTCCCGCCCTGACCTTCATGGCCCGGGCCGCCGAAGCCGAGGTCCTGGTTCGCTATCAGGCGGCCGTGACCTCGCTGGCCACCATCCGTAACCTGGGGTTGGATAAAACCGGTGCGCTGACCTCACTGGAACCCACCGTGGTGGAGGTCGTCGGCTCCGACCGGGCCGAGGCGGACCGAGTGCTGGCGCTGGCTGCCGCGGTGGAACAACACTCCGTGCACCCCCGCGGTGCCAGCATTGTGACCCACTTCCGTCAGACCAGCTCTGCTCTACCCAGCACCGCCCAGCCCGAGCTCTGGCCGGCTACAGAGGTGGTCGAGCACCCCGGCCGCAGTATTGCCGGGAGCGTGACCACCCCGGAGGGCTCCTCAGTCTTCGTTCAGATCTCCTCACCACGCTGGGTGCGCGCCGGCGCGCTCGGGACCGAGATCGACCGACTGCAACACGCCAATTACACCGTCGCGGTGGTCTCGGCCGACCAACGCCCGATCGGGGTGATCGCCCTGACCGACACGTTGCGCGAGGACGTACCGGAAACTGTGGCCGAACTGCACGAGCTGGGCTGTCAGCTTACGGTGCTCACCGCCGATAACCAACGGGCGGCCCAACAACTGGCCAGTGCCGCCGGAATCACCGACGTTCGTGCCCAGCAACGCCCCGAAGAAAAAGCCGTCACGATTGCGGCCCTGCGCGAACACGCCCGCACCGGGATGATCGCAGCGTCGGTGACCGATGCGCCGGCCCTGCGGGCAGCCGAAGTAGGACTCGATGTCGCCACCGACCCGATTCGCCCCGATCCCCACGCCCCGGTGTCTGAGGGCATTGATATTCACCTGGGGCCCAGCAACCTGCGATTGGTCCCCACCCTGATCCGCATGGCGCGCGCCATCCACCAACGGACCCTGCGGAATCTCACGGCGACGATCGTGGGTGTGGCGCTGTGTCTGCTGGGGGCCGTGAGCGGGTTGGTGCCACTTCCGGTGATCACGGTGGTCTATGTGGCATATTCCGTCTGGGTCTCGCGTCGTAGCTTAAAGATCACAAATTGGTCACAATATTCCGGAACCACAAGACGCTAAAGAAGTGTTGTGGATCATAATAGGTGTATCGAGGGTCAGTGCATCGGCGTGACAGTGCCCCAGGTATCTCGTACTGCCAAATTACCTGAATTGTCACAGGATTAACGGCAGGTCACAACTTCATCACTGCCCCTTGCACGCTCCTGGTGGGTCCGTAGACTGAAATGGTGCCTACCCATCACGCCACCAAACTCGGCAGAGTCATCAGCGCCGCTGTCGTAGCGGCTGGGCTGACTCTGTCTGTTGGCGTGCCCGCGTCCGCGTACTATCAGACGCTCGAGGCCGAAGATCTAGGTACCGGATATGTTCCGGCCCAGGATTCCTCCGATGTGCGGGTGGCAACCTTTGATGTGAATCTGGTGGGCTCCTCCTCGGGTGAGCTCACCGAACGGCTGTCCACGCCCGGGGATCGGGATGCCTCCCAGGTGGCTCAGATTATTCAGCGAGTCCGCCCCGAAGTCATAGTCGTGACCGGTTTTGATACCGATGCCGATCAGGCCAATGCGGAGGCCTTTAGTACCAATTATCTCGCAGTGGGCTCCGGCGAGTACGATGGCATCGACTACCCCTATAGCTATGCCGGGCCGGTGAACTCCGGCGTAGACTCGGGCGCAGATTTGGATCAGGACGGCACTATTGGTGGCCCCGGCGACGCGTTGGGCCATGGTGAGTACCCCGGCCAGGGCGGGATGGTCATCTACTCCCAGTACCCGATCGACACCGACAATATTCGCACGTTTAATAACTTGTCCTGGACTGAGGTTCCCGACTCGAAAATTGCTCAGACCGGTTACAGCGAGAACGAAAAAGATCTCGTGCCCTTAACATCGGTGGGCGCCTGGGATGTACCGATCAGTGTGCACGGGCGTCCGCTACACGTGCTAGCCTCTGCTAGCGCCGAGGCCAGTCGCTCCGAGACGCATGCCTACCGTCAGGACGATCAGGTCGGCTTCTGGGCTGATTACGTCGGTGACGAACAGCCCGATGAGCAAGCTGATGGTGCCAACGACGGTGCTGGTGCAGACGATCAGGACTACATCACCGACGATGAGGGAACCTCCGGTGGGCTCGATGACGGCGCGCGCTTCGTGGTGGCCGGTCAGCTGACCCCCGGAACTGCAGAGTCTCGAGCCGAAGATTCTGAGACGATGTCCCAGTTGCTGGACGTCGACCGTGTGACGGACCCGGAACCCACCTCCTCCCGGGATTCCCAACAGGCCACCGAAGATGTCGCCACGCACACGTGGTTGAATCCGGACCCTGCGCCGGGCGATCCCCGATCGGCACGCACCGATTACATTCTGCCTTCGGAAGAACTCCCCGTGACAAATTCCGGCGTCTACTGGCCGGCCTCCGGGCAGGACGGGGCTGAACTGGTCGGTGGTACCGCCTCGTTGTCCGGTCTGCTCTCGAAACTGTCCCGTCAGCCGGCAGCCACCGATCATCGCCTCGTCTGGGCCGATATCAACCCCCAGCCCTAGTTTTCACCGTTACCGACAGTCGGTAAGCTACAAGAATGATCAAGTCCCGCACCGCGCGCACCGTCGGCACTACATTCCTCTCCGAGAAGGCTCTCACTTCCGCGGTCCATCGCGCCGTGGACCGTCAGGGCAATCCCACCCCGGGTTTTCAGCGCGCTGTGCTGGCAGCCCTGACCGTCCAACGTCCGGTGGTGCTAGCCAATCTGCGCCGATTGCGTCGCCGGTACCCCGGGGCCACCCCGGCCGAACTGGCCGATAAAATCACCGTGTTGTACCTGCGGTCACTGACCACTACCGGAGCAGCTGCCGGGGGAGCCGGGGTGATCCCCGGTATCGGGACCCTGGCCACGTTGGGGGTCTCGGCTGCCGGTGCCTTAGGTTTCATCGAGCTCACCGGGCTATACGCCCAATCCATTGCCGAGCTCAACGGTGTGCCGACCGGCGATGATCAGCGCGGTCAAGCACTGGTGATGGCGATCATGCTCGGCGACGACGGCCGCCGCATTTTGGCCGCCTCCCTGCACCAGCAATCTCCGGAGATCGACGCCGGACTGAGCGGGATGGCCTCGGCCTCCTGGATCGTCACCAGCCTGTCAGGGCTCACCGAGGGACTCTTCAACCGGTTGCAGAAATCCTTCTTCTCCTGGACGGTGAAATCCCAGTCCTCACACCTGTTGGGGCGGCTGGTGCCCTTCGGCATTGGCGCCGTGATCGGCGGGCTGGGCAACCGCAAGCTGGCTATCCGCGTCGCCCGTCATGCCCAGCTACTCTTCGGGCCCATGCCGAGCTGGCATCAGCTGCAGGCCTGGGAACACCCGCTGGCGTTGCCGGTCGACAAGAAGCTAGCCAAAAAGCGCGGTGGCCAGGGTAAAGATGACCAATCCGGCCAGCGCGCCGATGATCGAGCCGTTAATGCGGATGAACTGTAGGTCCTTGCCCGCATAGAGCTCCATGGTGTCGGCGGCTTGGCGCCCATCCCAGCGGCGGATGGTCTCCTGAATGACATCCACCAGCTGGGGTCCATACCGCTCGGCCGCGGTCTGGGCGGCCTGTACCGCCCACTGATCCAGCGTGGTGGCCAGATGCTCATCGGTTTCCATCCGGTGCCCAAAATCGGCCACCGCTTGCACCAGTGCCCGATGCAGATCCGAGTCGGGATCGGCCAGCTGATCCAGGAGCGCCTGTTTGGCGGTCACCCAGGTGTGCGAGGCCAGTTGGGCGACATTCGGGTCCGCGAACACTCCGGCTTTCAGGTTCTCGACCTTGGCCCGCACCTGGTCATCGTGTTGCATGTCCTGGGCGAGCTGTTCCAGCCAGCCGGTGACCTGCTGGCGAAGCTGGTGGTTCTGAGAGGCCACCACCGAGCGGAGATACCCCAACAGTTCACGGTGAATGCGCTCGCCGAGTAGCCGGTCGACCACGCGTGGTACCCAGCCGGGGGAACGGTCCGCGACGGCATCAATAAAGAACTGCGGATTCTCTGCCACCCAGTCGGCGGCCCGAGAGGCCACCAGTTCCACGGCGGGCTGGTGGTGGTTTGCAGAGACGACTTCCTCGAGCACCGATCCCAAGGTCGGCGACCACTGAGGAGCAATCATGTGATCGCGCACCAGATCCGCGATCAGTTCTCGCACCTTGGTGTCATCGGTGGCCCGCAGCGTGCCCACCGCGATCTCAGCCAGCTGGGTGCCCACATCGCGGGCGTGATCGGGCTCGGCCAGCCAGGCGCCGACCTTGCGGGCCGGGCGCAGGTTGGCCAGCTTTTCGGTCATCACCTCGGATTCCAGAAAGTTCTGCTGAAAGAAAGTACCCAGCGAAACGGCCAGCTGGTCCTTTTTGCGCGGAATGATCGCGGTATGGGGGATCGGTAGCCCCATCGGACGCCGAAAGAGCGCGGTGACCGCAAACCAGTCGGCCAACGCGCCCACCATGCCTCCCTCAGCCGCAGCGCGCACATAGCTGAAGGCCGGGTGGCGTTCTTGCAGGATGAAGGCGATCACGAACACGATCGCTAACACGACCAGCACACTGGTGGCCACCAGTTTCATCCGGCGCAATCCGGCCCGACGGTCGGCTTCGGTGACTCCCGCCACTAGAACCCGGGACCCTGACCCCAGGCCTGTGCTGCGTCGACGACCTGGTAGGTCTTTTGGGCGATCGCCATTTCCTCATTGGTGGGGATCACCGCGACCTTGATTGCCGAATCCTCGGCCGAGATCAGCCGCGGTTCGGAACCGGTGACCAGATTCAGCTCGTGATCGTAGGTAATGCCCAACACTTCCAGCCGGTCCAGCACGCGGGCCCGGAACGGGGCGGAGTTTTCACCAATGCCGGCGGTGAAGGTGATCGCCTGGGCGCCACCGACGGCGATGTGATAGCCACCGATGTACTTGGCCAACCGATAGCTGGCCACATCCAGGGCGGCCTGGGAGCCACGGTGACCGGCATCGGCGGCGTGGAGCACTTCGCGCATATCGGTGTGGCCGCTGATCCCGTACAGTCCGGATTCGTTATTGAGTACCCGGTCGACTTCCTGGGCGGTAAAGCCATGGGAGGTCATCAGGTGAGTCACGATCGAGGGGTCGAGATCGCCGGAGCGGGTTCCCATCACCAGACCGGCCAGGGGCGTGTAGCCCATGGAGGTATCCACTGATCGGCCCCCACGGATCGCGGTGGCCGAGGCACCATTGCCCAGGTGCAGAATAATGCCGTTGAAGTTGTGGCGGGGCACCCCGATCAGCTCGGCGGTCAGGCCGGTGACCAGATCGTGACTGGTGCCGTGGAACCCGTAGCGACGAATACCGTAATCGGTGTACCAGGATTCCGGGACCGCATACCGCCAGGCCTCGGCTGGCATCGAGGTGTGGAAGGAGGTGTCGAAGACCACGACCTGCGGGATATCCGGCCACTTTTCCCGCATTGCGCGCAGTCCGGCTGCCGAGGGCGGATTGTGCAGCGGAGCCAGCGGGGCGAGGGCATCAATGGCGCGGATGACCTCGTTGGTGACCAGAGCCGGGGCCTGGAAACGCTCACCACCGTGGACCACACGGTGACCGGCGGCATCGATGGTGCGACCGTCGAGGACGTCCTCGAGCTGTCCCGAGACGATATCCAACGCCTGAGCATGATCGGAAATTTCGGAATCGGGCTGGCCGATCCGTTCAATAATGCCCTCGGCCAGCACCGGCTTCTCGGTATCCGCGCCGGACTCATCGAGTTCACGGACCTGGTATTTCAGGGAGGATGAGCCAGAGTTAATAACCAAAATCAGCATGGTGGGGTCTTCTCCTATCGGGCGCGGGATGAGTTAGTCGCGAGCCTGTGCTTGCACGGCGGTGATAGCGACGGTGTTGACAATGTCCTCCACGGTGGTGCCGCGGGAGAGGTCGTTGACCGGCTTATTCAGGCCTTGCAGTACCGGGCCGACCGCCACGGCACCGGAGGACTGTTGGACGGCCTTATAGGTGTTATTCCCGGTGTTCAGATCCGGGAAGATGAACACCGTGGCCTGACCGGCCACATCCGAATCCGGCATCTTGGAGGCCGCCACCGAGGCCGAGACCGCAGCATCGTACTGCAGCGGGCCGTCGACCTTCAGGTGGGGAGCATGGGCGTGGACCAGATCAGTGGCCTCACGGACTTTATCCACGGCCTCACCGGATCCGGAGGTGCCGGTGGAGTAGGACAGCATCGCCACCCGGGGCTGAACCGAGAATTGCTCGGCGGTGGTCGCCGAAGCGATGGCAATATCGGCCAGCTGTTCGGCGTTCGGAGTGGGATTGACCGCGCAGTCGCCGTAAACTAGCGCCCGGTCGGGCAACAACATGAAGAATACCGAGGAGACGATTGAGACCTCGGGGCGGGTCTTGATGAATTCCAAGGCCGGACGGATGGTGTGGGCGGTGGTGTTGGCCGCACCGGAGACCATGCCGTCGACCTCGTCGAGGTGAACCATCATGGTGCCGAAATAGGCGCCATCGAGCATAACTTCCTGGGCACGGTCGAGATCTACGCCCTTGTGGGCCCGCAGGCGCGCGTATTCTTCGGCATAGCGTTGCCGGTCCGGGGATTCGGTCGGGTCGATCAGCGTAATCTCATGCAGGTCCACGCCCTCGGTGGCGGCCAATTCCTGGATCTGGTCGACATCGCCGAGGATCACCAGATCACACACATTGCGACGGTGCAGGATCTCAGCGGCACGCAGAATGCGGGGATCGTGTCCTTCCGGCAACACGATGCGTTTGCGGTCGGCCACGGCCCGTGAGATCAGCTGGTGCAAGAACCGCACCGGGGTCATTGCCGAGGAGTTGGTCAATTCCAGTCGCTCCAGCAACTCGTCACCATCGACGCGTTCGTGCCACGCCCCCAGGGCGGCAGCGATTTTGCGCGGCTGGGCGCTGGAAAGCTCGGCGCGGACCCGGGAGACCGCGGTGGTGGTGCTGAATGTGTCGCCGAAGGAGGCAAAGATCGGGAAGGGCGCGTTGGCGTACATCTTCTGGATCTCAGCCCGTGGCAACATCGAGTTGGTCAGGATCATGCCCGAGGGGACCGGGAATTCGGGTACCAGCGCGGAGGCCATGGTCGCCAGAATGGCATCGGAGCGGTCCCCGGAAACGATCACCAAAGCGCCCTCGTTGAGAATGCTCAAGAAGTTGCCGCCTTCCATCGAGACGGCTTTGACCTCGGAAACATCGCGCTGGAACTGATCAGACCCGCTAATGTGCTCGAGGTTTAACGCCTGGGCGATCTCAGCGATCGAGGGCAACGTGAGTTCGGGAAGCTCCGGGACGAGGTAGACCTTGGCCTGGGACTTCCCCGGACGGAGCGAGGACTCGATGGCTTCCAGTTGGTCGGGGTTGGCGCGGTTGACGATCACCGCCATGGGCTCGGCGCCAGACTCGTTGATGGTGGTCCGGGTGAGCTCCACCGCACTGGAGACGCCCTCCGGGCTCAAGTCGGCGCCAGAGACCACGGCCAGCACCGGGATGTTGAGGTTCAGTGCCAGCCGGGAGTTCAGTTCGAGTTCGAGGGCGGAGTCGGCCTCCACGAAATCGGTGCCTTCGACCACGACCACGTCGGCGGAGATTTGCTCGAAAATATCGACGCACCGAGCGAAGATCTCGTCTTCTTCTCCGGTGGCGACCAGCTCACGGACTTCAGCCGAGCTCAAACCGGCCCGGGCTTGTTCTTCACTGAGATCAAAATTCTCGCGCATCAGGTGCACCATGGGGTCCCGCTGTGGGTCTGGGGAGATGGGGCGGAAGTAGCCTAGTGAGCCGGTGCGCTTATAGATGGAGTCGGCCACCCCGAGGCTGACCAGAGATTTTCCGGTGCCGGCGGTGGTGGTGGAAATGAACAAGCCTTGGGACATACGCATCCTCTCGACCGGTGAAACGGAGATTGGTGTGGGTCACTTCTAACTATATCGACAACACCGCCCACGCCTAAGGGGCTGGTACACAGTGCTCACGTGAGGCTTCTAACGTTAGAGATGAGAAAACCTGGGGTTGTGGGGCAGACTGGAACCATGATTATTGCATTTTCGATCACAACCTCCGGCACCGGATCGCTGGGTGCCGATGCTGCCTCCGGGTCTCCGGAAGCCACCGCTGCCGGGTCGGTCTCGCATGCTGTGGCTGAGGCCATCGCCGTGGTGCGCGCCTCCGGATTGCCCTACCGCACCTCCTCGATGTTCACCGAGATCGAAGGTGAATGGGATGAGGTCATGGGGGTTATTAAAGACTGCGTGACCGCCCTGGAACCCTACGGCTCTCGGATCTCCTTGGTGATGAAGGCCGATATCCGCCCCGGATTCACCGGTGAGCTCGATGGCAAACTGAACCGGCTGGAACACCTCCTGCAGTCGCGGGGTGAGAGTGCGCACCACTCGAGTGCACAGGGCACTACCGAGTAGATGAAACGGTTCTTCCACCGATCAGCACGCACCGAGACCGGGGCACGCTACTACGTGCGCTCGGCGGCTGAGGCCGACGTTGAGCGGGTCATTCCGGTCAAACTTGCGGTGTGGGACGAGATATATACCCCGGTATTGGGCGCTACATTCAGTGCCAAGGCCTATGCCAGCGCTGAGGGCCAGGTGGCTTTCTGGCGACGTCGCGCTCGAGCAACAGCCGATGACCCGCGGTTGTTTTTGGCCGAAGACCTCCGCGACCGGGTGCAGGGTGTCGCCACCGTGGACGAGCTGGCTGACACCACTCGCACGTGGTGCCAACGCCTGGCAGATCAGGGTGAACTACCGGAACTGGACGAAAACCCGGGCGCCTGGCCGGTGCGAGAAGTTCGGGGCGTTTATGTGCTGGCCGAATCCCGGCGTCGCGGGTTGGGCACCGCGCTGGTACAAACCGCGCTCGGCCCGCGACCCAGCGTGGCCAGGGTGTGGCGTGACCACGAGTTCTTTAGGGCTCTGGGGTATCGTCCGGTGGGGGAGCCGGTAACGGTCACCGAGGGAGACTGGGCCGGAATGACCGAACAACTCATGGTCAGGGGTGCTGATGGCTAAACGAGGCGGGCGCTCGCAGAAAACATCACCGGCCGATATCACCCCCGGCCACTACCAGATCGACAGCGGAGTCGCGGTGATCACCGAGGACCCCTTCACGGCTGGCGCCTGGCTGTTAATGATTAATGGTGCTGAATCCTCGCAGATCAATGTGGACCATCCCACCGAGCTGGGCTTTGAGTACATGCGGTGGGCGGCCGCGGTGATCACCCACCGGTTTTCGACTGACACCCGGTTACGGTTTCTGCACTTGGGCGCTGGCGGTTGCACCATGGCCCGGTGGGCGGCCGCGGTTTATCCGGACTCGCGCCAAACAGCGGTGGATGATGATGCGACCCTGGTAAACCTGGTCCGAGAACACTGTGGCCTGCCGCGAGCACCGCGGTTGACGATCCGGGCCGCTGAGGCGGGCGAGGTGTTAGCCACCGGTGCTACGGGGTCGCGGGACGTGATCTTCCGCGATGTGTTTGCCCAGGATCAGGACACCGGTCACCAGGTCACGCCCGAACATCTCACCGGGCTGGAAGCCACCGAAGAAGCAGCACGCATTCTCGGTCCCGACGGCGTGTACCTCATTAACTACGCAGGCCCAACCGGACTAGCCGATGCCCGGAGTGAAGTGGCGACACTCCGAGAGGTGTTCTCGGAGGTGATCCTGATATCCGATCCGAGTATGTTCAAATCTCGCCGGCGCGGGAACATGATCTTTGCTGCCAGCAACGCCGAGATCCCGCAAGAGGAACTCGGCGGGCTGTCTGGACTCCAGCGCGCGGTATTGGCAGATCCACTGCCGGCCCACCTGCGCTGGAAGGCCCGAGAACTGGATGACTTTTGCGCCGGTGCGGCACCGCGTACGGCCCCGTTGCGGACCAAAGTCAGTAAGCTGGAGTTAACCACAGGCAGACGCTGTGGGGATCAAGAGAAGGGTGACAATCATGAGTGACCAGAACACTGCATATCAGGGAAAAACTCATGGCGTGGTGGTCGGAGTTGACGGCTCGAAGCGGTCACTGGCCGCTGCCACCTGGGCGTTGCGGGAAGCAGAACGCACTCACCGCCCACTGACGCTCATCTCCGTCTATAGCTTGCCAATGTTTCCGTCGATGGTGATGGATTCCGCAGGCGGATCCGAACACGATAACGCGCTGGCCGATTCCGCGCGCAAGATTTTAGAAGCAACCGCCGAAAAGCTCGGACCCACCGATGTGGAGATCCGAGCAGCCACTGAGCTCGGCGATCCCGCCACGGTGCTGGTCGATTACTCCGAACACGCCGACCTGCTGGTTGCCGGCCCCCGCGGTCGAGGCGGTTTCCTCGGTCTGCTGGTGGGATCGGTGTCGCGTGGGCTCCCGGCACGCGCTAAGTGCCCGGTCGCGTTGGTGCCGAAAGGTGCTGAAGAATCCCGCGCCGGAACTGATGCACCGGTGGTGGTTGGTGCCGACGGGTCGAGGCAGGCACGACTGGCCATGCTCCGCGCCGGCGAGGAAGCCATGAATCGTGGAACCTGGGTGCGGTTAGTCACCGCCATGGCCCCGGTTTCTCCGGCCGTGGAATGGTTGCCTGCTCCCGTGGATGAAAACGCTCTCCTCGAAGAGCTTCGCGAAAAAATGGAGTACGGTCGCAACTGGTTGCAACACCATTTCCCGCAGTTACGGATTGAAGCGGAAGTCGTCGACGGCGTTCCGGTTGATGTGATGGTCAAAGAATCAGAAACCGCCCGCCTGGTCGTCGTCGGAACTCGTGGACTGGGTGGCTTCACCGGGGCACTGCTGGGTTCGACCTCTCAAGGCATCGTCTCTCACGCCAAGGGGCCGGTGCTGGTGGTGCCGGCCTACGACGATCCTCGGTTGGAAGACCGCACCGACTTTGGCCCCACCCTGGATGAGCACAAAGACAAGCGTCCGGATCATTCCTAAGATATTGTCGTTACCAGTCCTTTAACGTCTGACAGGGCGGTTGCCACATGACTGGCAACCGCCCTGCGGTGTGTGAGATGAGGTAGTAACCCCCAAGGATCCGGAGAACTTCCCCGGACTCCGGACCCCCGAGGGAATCTAGTAGCGTCCCGCTTGAGGCAGGATGTTGTGCATACCGCCGTAGTTCAAGGCAGTCACTGAAATACCCATCTGCGGGTTGCGGGCGTGGACAATCTGGTTATTACCCATGTAGATCGCCACGTGGTACACACCGGACCCAGATCCATTATTGGACCAGAACACCAGGTCACCGGGCTGCATCTGGCTCAGTGGCACGTACTGCTTGGCGGCAGCGTACTGTGCCTTCGAGCTACGGGGCAACGACTTTCCGGCGGCATTGAACGCAGCCACAGTCAGACCCGAGCAGTCATAGCCTTGGGGGCCGTTGCCGCCCCAGGAGTAATAGGTGTTGGGGTCATTGGCCTTACCCACGGCAAACTGGATTGCAGTGCTGGCCCAACCGGAGGACGAGGAGGACCCTGCCGTGCCGGTGGACGGGGATTTCGACGGAGCCTTAGACGGAGACTTCTTCGGGGCAGACTTCGTCGGCGACGGCGAGCTTGACGCGCGACCGTTTGAGGAGGAAGCTGAGCCCGACCGAGACGGTGCCGAGGAGCTCTGGGTGGGAGACGGGCTAGCCGGTGCGGAAGAGCTCTGGGTGGGAGACGGGCTAGCCGGTGCGGAAGAGCTCTGGGTGGGCGACGGGCTGGCCGGTGCCGAAGAGGTCTGCGTGGGAGACGGGCTAGCCGGAGCCGAGCTAGGGGTCTCGGACGGGGTTGCCGACGGCGTCGGTTCTTCCGTGGTCTCTGACGGGGTGGGTTCTTCGGTGACCGGAGTAGGTTCGGCCTCAACGGCCGGCTGTGTCGATGCGGGGGAACTCTGCTCGGTCTCCCGCGCGTCGATTTGCCCCAGAACACGGTCTAGCTCGGCGGCCCATTGTTCTTCCTCGATCTCGTCAATTCTTTCGGCAGCCTCTTCTTCTGGGATGCCCTCTAGCTCTGCCCACGCCTTGATGAGATCAGAGCGAAGTTTGTCGAGCTCTTGGCGCTCTTCTTCGTAGCGACGGGCTTCCTCTTCACGTTCTGCCTGAGCACGAGCTTCCTCTTCGGCCTTTTGTTCGGCGTCTGCTTCCTTGGCTTCGGCGTTTGCCAGCAGACTATCGGCTTCGTTGGCTTGGCGGACAGCTTCTTGTCCTTCACGAGCCTGACGATTAGCGAGGTTTTCGGCGGTCGAACGCTGGCTGAGGCTATCTTCATCGCCCAGCATCAGGTCGCTCGCCGAACCGTTACCGTTGCGGTACATCTCACCGGCGGCTGCGCCGACAGCTTCTTCGGAGTCTGAGGCTTGCTCAGCTGCATTTTCCGCAGCCTTTCGGGCATCTTCAGCGTCACGACGTGCAGCTGCCGCCGCTTCTGACATCGAGCGGGCGTTCTCATTAGCTTCCAGAGCGGCTGCCTCGATATCGGCGAATCGCTCGGAGGTCTTCAAGATGGAATCGATGAGTCGCTGGCGCATCTGATCCCGATTGGCATCTGACGTTTTGGCTTGGTCGATCTCTTGCGAGCTCGGAACTTTCGGTAGATCAGCGGCGTCATGCTGGCGAGAGGCGTCAGCATCCAACATATTTGGTACTGCGGCCGCGGCGACTGCGGTTGCGGTGACAATGGCCACCGAGGCGGTAACCCCAATTAGACGGCGAGATTTCACGACAACGTCCTCATTCTCTGGCAAGTGATTCGGGCAGTGAGGTCGAGATCATTTCTTCACCGTTGCGTCACGAGATCATTACGATTCGGATCTGTCACTACGACACGCCGAAGAAATGCCAACTTCTTGGTCCAGAATAGTTGCACAATTGTCACAAATGCAACAAGAACCCCAGGAATAACATAAATAACAACGGTGTAATTTAGGATTGAATGACCGTGGAATTCGCGAGTTTCTGCGGTTTTGGCATCGTTTCGTGACCTTTTGCACGCCAGGCAGAAACGGGTAGAGCAGTGGTCTATCCCCAGCCCCAGGCGTGCAGTTGTTCGTCGCTAATACCGAAGTAGTGGGCGATTTCGTGCATCACGGTGATGCGGATTTGCCGAGCGAGCTCTTCGTAAGATGAGACCATGCGCTCGAGCGGATTCTTGAAGATCGTCAGATGGTCAGGCATGCCCAGTGGGTCGTCGCCACGCTCATCGAGCGGTACCCCTTCATAGAGTCCGAGGAGTTCGGGCTGTGGCTCTTCGTCGGGGAGTGGCTCGTATTCGTCGGCGACAAAGATCACGATGTTATCCAAAAGATTGCGCACTTGCTCAGGGAGCTCCTCGAGGGCAGCTTCAACGATCGCGTCGAATTCGGCGTTAGATAATGGCTCGATTTGCACACTGTAGAGTTTTCGTCGTAAACTCATGGAGGTCAAGTTCACGGGACATCTGTGGAGTCTCACGAATTTGCCAGGCCCCCATCGTCTAGCGGCCTAGGACACCGCCCTTTCACGGCGGCGGCACGGGTTCGAATCCCGTTGGGGGTACGACTGAAAGACTGTTGATTGACACGATTTCAGTGAGTGGGAAATCTCTGATACTGTAGGTTCCTGTTCAATGGCCCTGTAGCGCAGTTGGTTAGCGCGCCGCCCTGTCACGGCGGAGGTCGCGGGTTCAAGTCCCGTCAGGGTCGCGGATGCGAGAGCCTGTCCAATCGGACAGGCTCTTTGTCCAAGAGTGAATACCACTCAACAGGCTCTGTAGCTCAGTTGGTAGAGCGTTCGACTGAAAATCGAAAGGTCACCGGATCGACGCCGGTCGGAGCCACCAAAACCCTCGCCTAGCGCGGGGGTTTTGCTTTTACCCCGTATCTCGGATCGATCATCGCGCCCTCACAGCATTGGAACTGGTGGAACACATACGGTGCGTTTCGACCGTTTCTGGCTGATCGCTGTCACTCGGGCCCGGGGCAACGTGACTGATGTCGCCAGGTGGACCCTGATGGTAGGCTTCGTCGAAGAGTGGCGCGCATCACGACAGAGAATGAGGGCTGGTCGAGATGAAACGGGGTAAGGCCGTCAGCACAGACGGTACCGAGGCGGACCACCATTCTAGGGGCGCCAGTGCCCCAGCAGTGCACCGGCTGCGTCGGATACTGTCCACCCTGCGTCCGTTGTGGCGGATGCTGATACTAGCGGGGCTACTACTGATCGTGGCTGACCTGACTGGCTTGTTTAATCCACCGGGCGGTTTCGGCTGGGTTCTCGCTGTCATGATGCTGGTTCTTACCGGGTGCCTGCTGGCCGGAATTGCCCCGGTGACGCCGGCTCGTGCACCCGTTGTGGTTCAGCCTCCAGTGCGCGGACGGTGGCTGGCAGTCAATAGCCCCGGTCAGCAACTGCCCAGTCACGGTACGGCGACACGTGGACAATTCAGCGCCGTGGATCTGGTCCATCCCTCCGTTGCCGAAGACATGACCACAACGATCAACCCGGCCGATGTACGTTTGGTCGGACGTGGAACGCGCCCCGAGGAGTTCACCTGTTTCGGTGAGCCCGTGTACGCGATCGCGGATGGAACAGTGCTTCAGGCGGCTGATCGGCAACGCGACAAGCGGGCGCGCGACACCTGGCTCGGGCGGACCTTGATGCTCCTTCTTGAGGGCCCGGCCAGCGAATTTTTTGGCGGATATCGAGCCATATTCGGCAATCGCGTGGTGGTTCAACACGATGACGGAACCTTCGCAGCGTACGCGCACTTGCGCCGTGACTCCGTGGTGGTGGTTCCGGGACAGCGAGTGAGAGCCGGGGAACAGCTGGCCGAGGTGGGCAATACCGGAAACACCACCGAGCCGCACCTGCATGTACAACTAATGGATCGGGGGTCAGTGGATGCGGCTGCGGGGTTACCCTTCGTTTGGTCGAGTGTTGAGCTGGGCGATCTGGATCCAGCATGGAAGCCCTTTGCTAAAGACCGCGCGGCAAATGCCGTGACCGAGATGCCTCGAAACGGGCAGATTTTTCAGGTCGTCGAATTCGGCTCGGTCGGGTAGGGTGGCCTCCACGACCCATCGCCGATCGAGCATTCCCGCAAAATACGCAAAATCAACGGTTGATCATCGATCACGACCGCCGCAGTAGCGGTCTCGTTGTACGGGGGGTCGCCTCGTGGTCAGTTCCGGGGCCGTGGTGTCGGCCTCGGAAAACTCAGCGTTCTGTGCTACTCAGCAACGGTATGACTGCTTTGAGCACGCACCATGTGGCCACCATCATCCCAACGAACCAGGCAATAGCGCTCACCATCATATCGCTGAGAGCACCAGATAGCTGGAGCCCGATCAGAACCACCATGTGGATGCCTGCCAGGATGAACAGACCGATGCTTTGCTGAGTTGATTCGCTCTTTTCTTCCAAGCGTTTCTCCCGTTGTTTCTCATGGACGCATCTCGCCCTGCCATCTTGTTAATCGATCGTAAGTTGCGCGAGGACACCGAGGCAACGGTCAGAGCAGGGAAACGCTCGAATACCTCCAGAAGCTCTCGGGTGGCGTTCTCGCGTTGAGCGGTGAGCACATCCAGTTCATAGGGGCCTAGCTCATCTGGCTGTTCCAGGTCGATGGACTGCACGCGTTTCAAGAGGAACGAGTGGTGACCGGATCGTGCAACGATTTAGAGATCCTTCCAATGCATGTCCCTCTAGTCAGCGCTCGCCACCGGTCCCGTGCCCACGGTTCGCTTGTTAAACGGCGAAGCGAGGGCGGGGGGCGTAGTGCCTCATGTCAAACTGAGCGCGAAGGGTAAGTCGTGCCTCACAGATCGTGAGCGCGAGAGGTCGCGTGGCTGCAGTGTCGTGCCTCAGCTAGTTTGAGCGCGAAAACTTGGGTTAGCT